>NZ_JARUXD010000003.1:0-94043 GCF_030433875.1 Curtobacterium sp. PsM8
ACCCCCCCCCCCCCCATCACACAACACATTCGGGCGGCCGCCCCGGCCCATTTTTAAAAACCCCCCCCCCCCCCCCCGGGGGGGGGGGGGGCCCTTCCGCGTACCCGCGCGCCCGCGCTCGCCGGACGGGCGCGGTCCGGCTACGGCGGACCGGCGACGGCCTGGAGGCCCGGTGCCAGCCCGTCGGACCGGCACCGGGCCTCCAGGCCGTCACCTCCACCGCAGCGCCGAGCCTCGGCTGGGCGGACAGATCGCGGCACGCGGACGGCGCAGAGTGTCCGCCAGGCCGAGCCTCGGCCACGCGCGCGGCCGGCGGCCCGCACACGACGCCGGCGCGCACGAGAACGGGGCCCGCGCCGCCCCCGGCACGGGCCCCGCTCCACCTCGGGACGGTCAGCGGCTGGTGGCCAGCGCGTCGATCGTGCCCGCGGCGACGCTCACGGGAGCACCCGCGACCGGGGTGGGCCGGCCCAGGGAACGGACGGTCCACCCCGCCCCGACCCAGCGTCCGGTCGGGAGGCAGTTGCGCGCGTCGATCACGACACGCTGGCCGACGACGGCCGCGAGGGCGACCGGATCGGCCTCGACGACCTCGTCCCACTCGGTGAGCACGAGGACGAGGTCGGCGCCCTCGATCGCCTCCGTTATCGACCCGGCGTAGGTGAGGGTCGGGAACGAGCGGCGCGCGGTCTCCATCGCCTCCGGGTCCCACAGCGTCACCTGCGCTCCTCGGAGGTGCAGCGCGGCGGCGACGTTGAGCGCCGGGGAGTCGCGGACGTCGTCGGTGAGGGGCTTGAACGCGGCCCCGACGACGGCGATGCGCCGGTTCAGCACCGATCCCCCGGCGGACTCGATCGCCATGTCGATGACCCGCTGGCGCTGGCCCATGTTGATCTCGTCCACCTGCTGCATGAGCCCGACGACCCGGCCCGCGCCGATCTCGTTGGCGCGGTGCATGAGGGCTCGGATGTCCTTCGGCAGGCAGCCACCGCCGAACCCGAGGCCGGCGTTGAGGAACTTCCGACCGATGCGGGCGTCGTGGCCCAGGGCGTCGGCGAGCGTCGTGACGTCGGCCCCGGCGATCGCGCACATCTCGGAGATCGCGTTGATGAACGAGATCTTCGTGGCGAGGAACGCGTTCGCGCTGACCTTGACGAGCTCGGCGGTGGCGAGGTCGGTCGTGATGACCGGCGTGCCCTCGCTGATCGGGGCGGCGTAGACCTCGCGGATCACGGCGTCGGCGGCCTCGGAGGCACCGCCCCAGACCAGGCGGTCCGGGTGCAGCGTGTCCTCGACGGCCTTGCCCTCGCGGAGGAACTCGGGGTTCCAGACGAGCTCGGCGTCGATGCCGGCGGGCGTGAACTCGCTGACGATGCCGCGCAGTCGGGCGGCGGTGCCGACGGGCACGGTCGACTTGCCGACGATGAGGCCCGGGTGGGTGAGGTTCTCCGCCACACCGCGCGTGGCGCTCTCGACGTAGGCGAGGTTCGCGGCGTGCGACCCGGCCTTCTGCGGGGTGCCGACGCAGACGAAGTGGACGTCCGCCGCGGCCACGGCCGACGCGATGTCGGCGGTGAAGCGGAGCAGGCCGCTGGCGACGTGCTTCGTGATGAGCTCGGGCAGTCCGGGCTCGTAGAACGGCACCTGGCCGGCGGAGAGCGCGGCGAGCTTGGCCGGGTCGACGTCCACGCCGATGGTCTCGAAGCCCATCTCGGCCATGGCGGCGGCGTGCGTGGCGCCGAGGTACCCGGTGCCGATGACGCTGATCACGGGTGCGGGGCGGGTGTCGGCGGACTTCTTCGATGCGGTCACTTCTTGACCTCCTGCAGGTCGTAGTCGGTGTCGGTGCGGGCGATGCCGGCGACGAACGTCGCCAGGCTGTCGGCACGGGAGTTCAGCCGCCAGTCGTTGGTGGTGCGGACGCCGTCGACGATGGTCGTCGCGGTCTCGCTGAAGTACGCGAAGCCGATGACGTCCGCGTTGGCGGGGTCGGCGAGGGCGTCGAAGAGCGAGTCGATCCACTGCGACTTCTGCCCGTTCGACACCGCGGAACCCGTCTCGGTCGCACCGATCTCGCTGAGCAGGATCCGCTTGTCCGGCGCGATCTGCCGGATCTGCTCGAGCGTGCGGCCGAAGGTGGTGGCGAAGGTCGGCGCTTCCTCGGCCTTGCGGTAGTAGCCGCTCATGCCGACCCAGTCGACGTAGTCGGCACCCGGGTAGTACGCCTGCATGTAGTCGAGGGTCTGGTAGGCCGGGTTGCCCAGGGCGTCGATGCGGGTCGGGGACCAGTTCCAGATGACGTAGTCGTTCGCGCCCTCGCGCTGGAACACGTCGTGCACGTGCTTCCACATGGCGACGAACGAGCCCGGGGCGTTCTGCTGCGCGGTGCCGTCCGACCAGTTGTACCAACTGCCGTTCATCTCGTGGTCGAGACGGATGACGACGGGCTGCCCGTTCGCCTTGAGCGCGTCGGCGTACTTCGTCAGGTAGGAGTCGAAGGCGCCGCCGGTGATGTCGGCGTTCGTGTACCCGGCGACGTACTTCTGGTCGTTGCCGGTCGACGCGGGCCGGGTCTCCCAGGTCATCATCGGCACGCGGCCGTTGCTCCACGACCGCTGGACCGCCTTGGTGTTGAAGTCCTGGTCGAAGCCCTGGAAGAAGCCCACCATGTTGGTCGCCTTGCCGACCTGCTGCGAGACGTCGTCGTACTCGGCCCAGTTGAAGGGCGACTGCGCCGTGTAGAGGCCGTACCAGCGTGCTTGCTGGGCGAGGACCTCGGCCTTCGTCGGGACGACCACCGGGGTGGCCGGGTCCGGGTCGGTCGAGGGGCCGCCGGTGCCGGGGACGACGGTCGGGCCGCCGCCGTGACCGCCTGCGCCGCCGGAGTGCGACCCACCGGACGCAGATCCACCGGACGTGGCGCCGCCGGAGCCGGCCCCCTTGCCCGCCATGATGGTCGTGCCGGAGGAGGACGAGCCTCCCGAACCGTGGCCCGCCCCGTGGCCGGAGGCCGCAGAACGGGCGTGCCCGAGCTGCGACCGCAGGTCCGCGATCTGCGCCTTGAGCTGGGTGACCTGGTCACTGCGGGAGCCGGACTGAGCGGAGGTGCTCTGCAGCTTCCCCTCGAGCTTCCAGATCTGCTGCTGCGCGGCGGCGAGCTTGGCCTGCATCGCCTTGACGTCGGTCGACGGCTCCTGCTTGGTCGGGACGCCGAGCGCTCGGCTGACCGCGGTGGAGACCGGGCCGGAGGGCGAGATCCAGACGGACCAGGTGATGAGGGCGAGGACGGCGACGATCGCCGCCATGCCGAGCGCGGTGCGCTTGGCGTGCTTGGTGGACGGTGCCCACCAGGTGCCGGTGGTGCGGTCGAGATCAGACAATGAGGAACGCCTCCAGAGCGAAGACCGCGATCCCGATGACGTACGGGATCGATGCGTAGGGGTTGAGTCGGCGACGGGCGGGCTTGGCCGCACGCTGCGGCGCACGGTCGGTCGCGGTGGCGACGTCGCGTCGGGTGGCGAGCACGGTCGAGGTGGAGGCCGTGGTCGCGTCCGGTCCGAACAGCTCGTCGAACGCGCGGTCGACGTCGGCCTGGTCGGCCGGTCGGTCGGCCGGTCGGTCGGAACCGGCCGTGAGCCCGCGGTCCACCGGGCTCATCGGCACGGTGCTGCCGTCGAGCTGCGGCTGCGCCGGGTCCTCCTCCATCGGTCCGCCGGCGTAGGCCCCGGCTCGGGTCCCCCAACCGCTGGCGTGGGCCAGGCGGAAGAACCCGATCAGACGGATCGGCATGAGGAAGAACGTCGAGACGATGATGAACATCGGCAGGCGGAAGAAGTCCGAGGGCTTCTCGGCCAGGTGTCGCATCTGGCGGATCGCCATGCTCAGCACGCTCGAGACCACCATGAGTCCGGCCACGTAGACGAAGCCGGTGGAGAAGCCGTACTGGTGCAGGATCCCCTGGTAGAGGTTCTGCCCCTGCCCGGTGAGCGCCCGGTAGATCCAGCCCGCGATCACGCCGAAGAGCATGAACGGCAGGATGATGTCGGTCAGGAAGAACACGGCCAGGATCGGCGCGTGGCCGAGCATCCAGGGCAGCATCCGCAGCGTGTTGTACTGCGAGCCGCGGGCCCAGCGGAGCTGCTGCTTGAACAGCTTCTTCACCTGCAGCGGAGCGTCCGTGTACACGAGCGAGGTGTACTGGTAGACGGTCCGGTAGCCCTCCTTGAGCGTCAGGTTCGTGAGCGTCCGGTCGTCGGACACCTCGAGGAAGACCCCCATGAACTCCTCGTGCATGAACCGGTCCATGACGCGCACCAGGATGTTCCGGCGGAACGCGATCGTGCGGCCGGGCAGGCAGCCGATCTGCCCGAGGACACTCTGCGCGGGCATCGAGTACAGCGCGCGGGAGTTCTCGAGCCAGTCGGCCCAGCGGGTGATCCAGGAGCGCGTCGGCTCGAGGATGCGCTGGCGGGTCGTGACGCCGCCGACGGACTCGTCGGCGAACGGCTTGAGCAGTTCCACGAGCGTGCCGGGCGTCCACACCGTGTCCGAGTCGACGAGCACGGTGATGTCACCGTTCGACATCTCGGTGCCGACCTTGACGGCGTTGCGCTTGCCGGGGATCGGCGTGTGGGTCCAGCGGACGAGAGGGGCGAACTCGTCGCAGACGGCTTCGAGCGCCTCGTTCCGGGCGCCGTTGATGACGACGATGATCTCGCCGGGACGCTGTTCGACCATGCGGCCGATCACGTCACGGAACAGGTCGAGCGGCTCGTCCACCACGGGGACGACGACGCTCGTCGTGCCGGTGTACGTGCCGGTGAAGGGGCGGTACCGGGCGGAGAGGACGACTTTGAGCAGCCAGAGCAACCAGATCACCAGTGAGTACACGGTGAACAGGTAGAACTCGGGGTGGCCGTCGACCATCTGCCGGATCTGGAGGATGAAGGTGAACATCGATCCCTGCTTCAACGTTCGGGGGGAGATTCCACGCCATCGGGAAATCGGGGTCGGTTCGGGTGTCCTCATTCAGACAGACCGCAGACGACCCCTGCAACGTGTCCCTCGGGCGGGGGTGAGCGCGGTGTCGATTGGGGGACAGAGTGGTCCGCTGCACGTCGGACAGACCCGTGTCCCCACTGGTGCTGACAGCAGTTGGGTGGACCGGTCCCATCGTGATCGGCCGCCGATCGGGTGCCGGACACGACCGGGAGGCGCGTCATCGGTCCGGCAGGAACCCCCGGTCACGGGCTGGTTGCGTCACACCGTTCCGAACACGGACGAGCTCGGAGCGCCCGTGTTCCGAAAACCTGGTCGCGGGCTGGCAGCGGTTCCGACCCGGTACCGACCGGGGTACGGGGTCCGAGGCGACGGGGTACGGATCACGACCGGCAGAAATTGTCTTTGACAACTCGTCACCTTGGCCTGGTTCGCAGCGGTCCGGGCGTGTCGCTACCCCGGGGAACTCGCTCGACCCGACGCTCAGGCGCCGTAGAACTCGCGCTCGAAGACCTGACGGGCACGACGCGTGACGGCGAGGTAGTCCTCTTCGAGCTGCGACGCCGACCCCGGCGGGTACTCGAGCAGCCGCGCGATGCCCTCGAGCTGCGTCCGCTCGACGGGCAGCACGTCCGTCGTCTTGCCCGACCACAGCACCAGCGCGCTGCGGGTCCGGGAGGCGAACCGCCACGCGGCCGCCAGCCGTTCGGCGTCCTCCGGGGCGACCCAGCCGGCCTCCGTGGCTGCCTGGAGGGCCTCGAGCGTCGAGGTGGTCCGGAGCGCGGGCTGCTCGCGCCCGTGCTGGAGCTGCAGGAGCTGGACGAACCACTCGACGTCGCTCAACGACCCCCGGCCGAGCTTGAGGTGACGAGCGGGATCGGCGCCGCGGGGCAGCCTTTCGGACTCGACGCGGGCCTTGATGCGCCGGACCTCACGGACCTCGCGGTCCTCGATCGCCACCGGGTACCGGGTCCGGTCCGCCAGGTGCTCGAAGTCGCGGAGGAGCTGCTCGTCCCCTACGGCACCGCGGGCACGGAGGAGCGCCTGGGCCTCCCACGTCAGCGACCAGCGGGCGTAGTAGGCCGCGTACGAGTCGAACGAGCGCACCACGGGGCCGTTCTTCCCCTCGGGCCGCAGGTCGATGTCCAGGTCGAAGGGGTGCAGTGCGTCCTCGGTCAGCCGGTTCAGCTCGCGCACCACGACCTGTGACGCCCGCGAGGCCACGTCGTTCGGCACCGTCGACGACCGGTAGACGAACAGGACGTCGGCGTCCGACCCGAAGCCGAGTTCGCGTCCGCCGTAGCGTCCCATCGCGATCACGCCGAACTCCAGGCCGTCCGGAGCGTCCCGACGGGCCAGGTCGAGGGCGCCGCTCAGCGTGGCCTCGGTGACGTCACTGAGTGCCGGGCCGAGGCCGTCGACGTCCAGGTGCCCGAGCACCGCGGCCATACCGAGTCGGAGCGTCTCCCGCCGCCGGACCCCGCGCAGCAGCGAGGCCGCGGTGTCCACGGCGTCCCCGTGCCGGGCCGTCGTCGCCCCGGTCTCGGCGAGCAACGCCGGCAGCGGGCGGGGCTTGAGCAGGGTGTCCGGTTCGTCCAACCACGCCACGGCCTCCGGGAAACGCTCGAGCAGACCCGAGAGGAACGCGGACTCGGACAGCACGGTCGTCAGGCTGTGCGCGGCGCCGGACGAGTCGCGGAGCATCCGGAGGAACCAGCTCGACTCCCCCAGGACGTCGCTGAGCCGCCGGAAGGCCAGCAGTGCCCGGTCCGGTGCCGGTCCCTCCGCCATCCACCGCAGGAGCACCGGCAGGAGGTTCCGCTGGATCGCCGCCCGCCGGGTCGTCCCCTGCGTCAGGGCGCGGATGTGGGTGACGGCGCCGTCCGGGTCGAGGAACCCGATCGCGGTGAGCCGGTCACGGACCTGGCTGCTCGTCAGGACGATCTCGCCCTCGGTCGAGGCCACCGCGGCGAGCATCGGCCGGTAGAACAGCCGCTCGTGGAGGCCCCGGACCTCGAGCTTCACCGACCGCCAGCGGTCCTGCAGTGCCGACGCCGAGGACGCCAGCCGGGTCGAGCGTGCGAGGACCCGGAGTTCGTCCTCGTCGGAGGGCATCAGGTGCGTGCGCTGCAGCCGCCGGAGCTGGATGTGGTGCTCGAGCACCCGGAGCAGGGCGTAGTCCGGCCCGAACCGTGCGGCCTCTGGTCGTCCGACGTACCCGGCGGTCGCCAGCGCGTCCATCGCCTCGAGGGTGGAGCGCACCCGCACGGACTCGTCGTCCCGCCCGTGCACGAGCTGCAGCAGCTGCACCGTGAACTCCACGTCGCGCAAGCCACCGGGGCCGAGCTTCAGCTGCCGGTCGACCTGGGCGTCCGGGATGTGCGCCGTGACCCGCTCCCGCATCCGCTGCACCGACTCCACGAACCCCGGGCGTTTCGACGACTCCCACACGAACGGGGCCACCGCGGCGACGTAGCGTTCGCCGAGGTCCGTCGAGCCGGCGATCGCCCGTGCCTTGAGCAGCGCCTGGAACTCCCACCCCTTCGCCCAGCGCTCGTAGTACGCCACGTGCGACTCGAGCGTCCGGACGAGTGCCCCGTCCTTGCCTTCGGGCCGGAGGTTCGCGTCGACCTCCCACAGTGCGGGTTCGGCGGCGAGGTCCGTGATGACGTGGGTCGCGGCGATCGCCAGGCGCGTCGCGATGAGCACGGCGCGGTCGGTGCTGATCGCGGGTGCGTCGTCCCCGTCGGCCGGCTCGGTGGGTTCCGTCACGAAGATGACGTCGACGTCGCTGACGTAGTTGAGTTCCCGCGCTCCGGCCTTGCCCATCGCGATCACGGCCAGCGGCGTGGCGGCCACGTCCGCGGCGGGGAACGGGACCTCGCGACGCGCGACCGTCACGGCGGCGTCGAGCGCGGCACCGGCCAGGTCGGCGAGGCCCGCAGCGACGTCCGGGAACGCCTCGGTCGGCGACGGGTGCAGGACGTCGAACAGGGCGATCTGTGCCAGGTGTCGGCGGTAGCGGACGCGCAGTCGACGGCGGGCGGTCTCCCCCGAGCTACCGTCGACGGCCTCGTCGAGCGACGCCGTGTACCGCTCCTGCGACCACGGCGGGGCCACGGGTTCGAGCAGCAGGGCGAGTTCGTCCGGCCGGCGCTGCAGGAACTCGGCCAGCCCGATCGAGGCACCGAGCAACCGGACCAGGCGCTCGGTCGCCCCGGCGTCGGCCAGGACCGGTCGCAGCTGCTCCGGTGCGGACTCGATGAGGCGCTCGAGCGCCAGCAGCGCGCCGTCCGGGTCCGCCGTGGCGGCCCAGACCGACTCGGCGTCCGCGATCGGGACCCGCAGGTCGGACGCGGGACGGGCCTCCAGGGCGGCGATCCGTTCGAGCGTGCCGGACAGGTCGGCGAACCCGAGCCGCGCCAACTGCGACCGCGAGGTCGCCGTCCTGCTGGTCATCGCGTGCGCTCCCGTGGTGTGTCCTGACCGGAGGGGTCAGAGCATGCCGAGGTTGGTGTCCAGCTCGAAGGGGGTGACCTGGTCGCGGTACCGCTTCCACTCCTGGCGCTTGTTGAGGAGCACGAAGTTGAAGACCTGCTCACCCAGGGTCTCGGCGACGAGCTCCGAGTCCTCCATCAGCGACAGGGCGTGGTCGAGGCTCGCCGGCAGCTGGCTGTAGCCGAGTGCCTTGCGCTCGGAGTCGGACAGGCTCCAGACGTTGTCCTCGGCCTCGGCGGGGAGCTCGTAGCCCTCCTCGATGCCCTTGAGGCCGGCGGCGAGCAGGAGCGAGTACGCCAGGTACGGGTTCGCGGCCGAGTCGATGCCGCGGTACTCGATGCGGGCGGACTGGCCCTTGTTTGGCTTGTACAGCGGCACGCGCACCAGCGCGGACCGGTTGTTGTGGCCCCAGGTGACGAAGGACGGGGCCTCGTCGCCACCCCAGAGACGCTTGTACGAGTTGACGAACTGGTTCGTCACCGCGGTGATCTCCGGCGCGTGCTTGAGGACACCGGCGATGAACTGCTTCGCGGTGGGCGAGAGCTGGTACTCGCCGCCGGGCTCGTAGAACGCGTTCTGGTCGCCCTCGAAGAGCGAGACGTGCGTGTGCATGCCGGAGCCGGGCTGCCCGGAGAGCGGCTTCGGCATGAAGGTCGCGTAGACGCCCTGCTCGATCGCCACCTCCTTCACGACCGTGCGGAACGTCATGATGTTGTCCGCCATGGTCAGCGCGTCGGCGTAGCGGAGGTCGATCTCGTTCTGCCCCGGGCCGGCCTCGTGGTGGCTGAACTCCACCGAGATGCCGAGGTCCTCGAGCATCCGGACGGAGCGGCGACGGAAGTCGTGCGCGCTGCCGCCGGGGACGTTGTCGAAGTAGCCGGCCTGGTCGACGGGCTTCGGGCCGCCGTCCTTCCAGTCGCGGTCCTTGAGCAGGTAGAACTCGATCTCGGGGTGCGTGTAGAACGTGAACCCGCGGTCGCTCGCCCGGGCCAGGGTCCGCTTCAGGACGTTGCGGGGGTCGGCCACGGCGGGCTGCCCGTCCGGCGTCGTGATGTCGCAGAACATCCGCGCGGTCGGGTCGATCTCCCCGCGCCACGGCAGGATCTGGAACGTCGAGGGGTCCGGGTGCGCCAGCACGTCGGCCTCGTACGAGCGGGTCAGGCCCTCGATCGCGGAGCCGTCGAAGCCGATGCCCTCGGCGAACGCGCCCTCCACCTCAGCCGGCGCGATGGCGACCGACTTGAGGGTGCCGATCACGTCGGTGAACCAGAGTCGGATGAACTTGATCCCGCGCTCCTCGATGGTGCGGAGCACGAAGTCCGTCTGCTTGTCCATGCACGACCTTTCCGAGTTCAGCTGGTCCGGTCCACGACCGTTGTCACAGGCTAGTGGTCAACCTTCCGTGTCCGCGGCGTCGGCGCGCTCGTTGTTCGACTGGATGCGGTCCAGGGCGTGCGCGGCCTCGTCACGGGTGGCGAAGGGGCCGATGTGGTGACGGTTGGTCGACTTGAGGCCCTGCTCGACCTCGCCGGTCTTGTCGTTGTACCACCACTGGGATTCGATGCGCTCGTCGGTCATGGGGCCGACCGTACCCGGGCCGGCCCGGGTCGTCCGGGAAGCCGCGGTCGTCCGGCAGGCCCCGGTCGTCCGTGCCCGGCTCCACAGCCGGGAGGCGGCGGTCGGCTCCGACACGCCGCTAGAGTGGAGCGCATGCCCCGGGACGAACACGGACACCTGACCGCTGGCCGCATCTCCCCGCAGCGGCCGGTCCCACGGGACATCGAGCGCCCCGAGTACGTCGGCAAGGTCGAACCGCACGAGCACGGCCTCGGCGACACGTACACCCCGGACGAGGTCGAGCGCATCCGCACCGCGGGCCGCATCGCCTCGCAGGCCATCGACGCCGTCGGCGCGGCGATCCGCCCCGGCGTCACGACCGACGAACTCGACCGGATCGGCCACGAGTTCATCGTCGGCCACGGTGCCTACCCCTCCACGCTCGGCTACCGCGGGTACCCGAAGTCGCTCTGCTCCTCGTTGAACGAGGTGATCTGCCACGGCATCCCCGACGACACCGTGCTGCAGGACGGCGACATCGTGAACATCGACATCACCGCGTACAAGGACGGCATGCACGGCGACACCAACCGGACCTTCGTGGTCGGGCAGGCGGCGCCCGAGGTCCAGGACCTCGTCACCCGTACGGAAGAGGCGATGCACCGTGGCATCCGCGCCGTCGCACCGGGTCGGCAGGTCAACGTCATCGGCCGCGCCATCGAGTCCTACGCCAAGCGCTTCGGGTACGGGGTCGTCCGCGACTACACCGGGCACGGGGTCGGCCGGGCGTTCCACTCCGGGCTCGTCATCCCGCACGTCGACGACGTCCGCTACGACACCGTGATCGAGCCGGGCATGGTCTTCACGATCGAGCCGATGCTGACCCTGGGCGGGATCGACGCCGACATCTGGGCCGACGACTGGACCGTCACCACGCGCGACCGCTCCTGGACCGCGCAGTTCGAGCACACGCTCCTGGTGACCGAACGCGGCACCGAACTCCTCACCGTCTCCTGACCACCCGCGGCGCACCCGATCCCGGGACCGTGCCGGACACGAGCCACCTACGGAAGGCACCGCTCCCCATGACCTCACTCGCAGTCGGCGTCGACATCGGCGGAACAGGCATCAAGGGCGCGATCGTCGACACGGCGACCGGCGAACTCACCACCGACCGGATCAAGAAGGCGACGCCCGAGGGCGGCAAGCCGCACGACATCGTCGAGGTCGCCAAGTCGATCCTGGACGACCTCTCCCCCGCGTCGGACGTCGCGGTCGGTGTCTGCTTCCCGGCGATCGTGCGCGACGGCAAGACCATGTCGGCCGCGAACGTGTCGAAGAAGTGGATCGGCTTCGAGGCCGAGGCGCTCTTCGAGAAGGAGCTCGGTCGCTCCATCCACTTCGTCAACGACGCCGACGCCGCCGGGTTCGCCGAGCAGCAGTTCGGTGCCGCGAAGGGCCGCGACGGACTCGTCATCATGACGACGCTCGGCACCGGGATCGGCACGGCGCTCATCAACGACGGTGTGCTCATCGTGAATGCGGAGCTCGGCCACCTGGAGATCGAGGGCGTCGACTACGAGACGAAGGCGTCCTTCGCGGCCAAGGAGCGGGACGACCTGACCTGGAAGCACTGGGCGAAGCGGCTGCAGAAGTACTACTCCCGGCTCGAGGCGCTGCTGTCCCCGGAGCTCTTCGTCGTCGGCGGTGGCGTGTCGAAGCAGTACGAGGAGTTCCTGCCGCTGCTCGACCTGCAGGCGGAGATCATCCCCGCGACACTCCGGAACAACGCGGGCATCATCGGCGCGGCGACCCTGGCGGCACGCAGCTCCCGCTGACCTGCCGGTTCGTCCGGCGCCCGTCTGCTGCGCACCGACCGGTCACGACACCCCGTGTGCTCCGCGCCGAGCGGTCACGAAACGTCGTTCTCCGCGTGCGGGACCGACGCTTCGTGACCGCTCGGCGGATGGTGAGCGGGGTGTCGGGACCGGCCGACGGGACGAACCCCGAGGTCGGAGCCCGGCGGCGCGGGCGGGCCGGTACACTCTTCGGAGCGAACGGGTCGGTGAGACGGTCGCGTCACTCCCCCGGGAGTGCCGAGGAACGTCCGGGCTCCACAGAGCAGGGCGGTGGGTAACACCCACCCGGAGCAATCCGCGAGACAGTGCCACAGAGAACAGACCGCCGGCGGTGACGTCGGTAAGGGTGAAACGGTGGTGTAAGAGACCACCAGGGATCCGGGTGACCGGATCTGCTCGGTAAACCTCGCCCGGAGCAAGGTCAGACAGAGGACGCTGAGGCTGCTCGCCGAGTCCTCGGGTAGACCGCTGGAGGCCGACGGCAACGTCGGTCCGAGAGAGATGGCCGTCACCGCGGTGCAAGCCGCGGGACAGAACCCGGCGTACGGCCGGCCCGTTCGCCCCAGTCCGTACGACCACCACAGCCCGGTACCGCGAGGTGCCGGGCTGCCGTGCTCACGCCGCCGAAACCGCGAGACACCGCGGAACGCGCGAGACACCGCGAAGCGTACGGAACACCCCCGGATTCGGCGGCGTCTCACGCACGCAGCGGCGTTTCGCGTCGGCAGCGGCGTCTCGACCCGCCGACGGCGCATGCAGACGGGCGCGTCTCGGCGACCGGGAGGCACGCGGCCAGCCCGCACCACGCCTCCCGCCCGGCACGTCCCAGGACACCGGCCGGCGCCCGCCGCCGCGAGACACCGCGCAACGCACGAGACGCCGCCGGATTCCGCGGCGTCTCGCGGGAGCGGCGGCGTTCTGCGGAAGCGGGGGGGGGCGGCGCCCCCCCGCCCCCCGCCCCCCCCCCCCCCCCCCGCGCGCGCCGCGGGTGGGGGGGGGGGGGGGGGGGGGGGGGGGGTGTCGGGGGCGGGGGCGGCCCGGCCGCCGCCGCGGCCGCCTACAGGCCCGACTCGGCCGTCCGCACCAGGATCGCGTCGCTGTCCGGGCAGAGCAGGACGTCGTCCGGCGCCGCGGCCCGGATCGTGGCCAGGTCGGAGTTGTTCAGCGCCACGCCGGACGCCGTCGACACGCCGCCCTGCAGCAGCGACGCCCCGAAGCCGTACCGGGCACGCTGGCGCTCGTACAGGGCGAGGAGGTCGGCCGGCACCTTCGCGGCGACGTCGGCGCGGGACTGCTCGGCGGCGACGCGGTCCTTCTCGAACCGGGCGATGCCGTCGTCGCGGACGCCCATCAGCCGGCCGCGCTCGGCGTCGATGTCGGCGAGCTGCTTCTCGATGTCGCCGACCCGGGCGCGGAGACGGTCGAGCGTCTCCATCACCTCGAGCTCCTGCGTCTCGAGGTCGTTCGTCCGGCGGTTCAGCGAGTCGAGCTCGTTCTGCAGCCCTGCGGCGTCCTTGGCGTTGCCGACGTTCTGCAGCAGCGTGGTGTCGCGTTCGATGCGTGCCTGGGCGGTGGCGGTGTCCGACTCGAGGCGGGCGAGGTCGCGCTCGGCGTCCTCGACGTCCCCGGTGGCGGCTGCGAGCTGGCTGCGGAGGCCGGCGGCACGGGTGCCGAGTTCGGTGAGGTGCTCGCCCTTCTGCAGGGAGCTGATCCGGTGGGCCAGCCGGGTGATGTCGTTGTCGAGTCGCTGGACGTCGAGCAGGATGGCCTGGTCCTCGGGTGCTGCCTTCATGGTCAGGCTCCTTCGTTGGGTGCGGATGGCAGGACGGCGAAGTCCCACGGGTCGGTTCGGAGGTCGCTCACGGTGACGCGGACCCCGGTGGCGGCGCGGAGCTGCTCGGCGGCGACGTCGAGCCACAGCCACTCGGTCGCCCAGTGCGAGGTGTCGATCAGCGCGGGGCCGTCGGCCACCATCGCCTGCTCACGGAACTCCGAGGCGGGGTGGTGCCGGAGGTCGCTCGTGACGTAGACGTCGGCGGCCCGGACCTCGGCGTTGCCGAGGTACGCGTCGCCCGCGCCGGCGCACAGGGCGACAGTGCGGACGGGTCGGTCGTACTCCCCCGACACGCGGACCCCGGTCGCGGTGGCGGGCAGGACGTCGACGATCCGTCGGGCGAGCACGCCGAGGGGCACCGGTTCGGCGAGCACACCGACCCGGCCGATCCCGCTCACGCCGTCGGACGCGGGTTCGAGGGGACGCTGGTCCTGCAGTCCGATCCGGTCGGCGAGGACGGCGGAGGTGCCGGTGGTCACGACGTCGGCGTTGGTGTGCGCGGCGAGGAGTGCACATCCGCCACGGACGAGGGTGGCGAGGACGGAGCCCTTGTAGGTGGACTCGTCGATCGTGGTCACACCCCGGAGCAGCAGCGGGTGGTGCGTCAGGAGCAGGTCCGCCCCGGCTGCCACGGCTTCGCGGGCGGTGTCCGGCACGGCGTCGACGGCCAGGTGGACGTGCTCGACCAGGGCGTCCGGGTCGCCGGAGACGAGGCCGACGGAGTCCCAGGACTCCGCGCCGGCCGCCGGCCACAGGGACTCGACGGCGGACTGCAGTTCTCGGAGCGTCGGCATCCCGTCAGTGTACCGAGACGGCGGGGTCGGCCCGGGTGTCAGCGACGGCCGACGAGGTGCAGCAGGCGGGCGACGAGACGCGACCACCAGCCGGTCGGTGCGGTCGACGCGGTGTCGGCACGGGCCTCCCGGTCGGATGCCTCCACGACGTCCGTCGCGTCGGTGTCGTCGGCGGACTGCGGCGCGCCGACCGGTGCGGCCACCGGGACCTCGACGGAGACGACGGGCTGCTCGCCCGTGTGGGCGCGGAGCACGGCGGCGAAGGCCTCGCGGTCGATGACCGTCGGGCCGGTCACGGGCTGCACCAGCGGGGTCGGGCGACCGGACGCGGGGACCGGCGGCGACGAGGGCGACACGGTCTGGAGGCTCGACACCGGTCGGACGGCGGCCTGCGGTCCGACGGGCGGTGCGACCAGGTCGGCGTCGTCGGCCGGGACATCGACCGACACCGGCTCGGCGACCGCGCGGTGCGGGGCCGGCAGGAGCGGACGCACGGCACCGACGCGGACCGGTGCGGTGGCGGCGCGGCGGAGCGCGGCACGCTCGCGGCGGTCGGCCTCGAGTGCGGCGTCGGCCAGGAGGTCGGCGAAGACCTCGCGAGCGAACGCCCGCGCGCCCTCGACCTCGGCGTCGGTGCTGTCGGCGACCACGGCCTCCCAGGCGGCCAGGCGGGCGAGGTCCTCGTCACGGACGCGGACCTCGTCCTCGAGCAGGTCGATGCGCTCGATGGTCGTGCGGCCGCTCGAGGCATCGAGTGCGACGGCGAGGTCGTCGAACCGGAGGGCCAGGCGCTCGGGCGGCTCGGGGAAGGAGGGGGCGCAGACGGCGACGTGGCGCGCGCGGTCGCGGCGGAAGGCGCGGTCGTCGCCGGAGACGACGCGGGCCGACTCGGGTGCGGTCTCGGCGAGTTCGACGACCGGCTCGTCCGCGACCGGCTGCTCGACGGCCGGCTCGTCCGCGACCGGCTGCTCGACGGCCGGTGCGTCCGCGACCGGCTCCTCGACGTCCACCGGCGGCAGCACGGGGCGTCGAACCGGACCGGTGACCGGCGGGACGACGAGGTCTGCGAGGTACGGCGACCGCGTGGCCGGGGCGTCGCGCAACCACTCCTCGAGTTCGCGACCGAAGGGGTCCACGAGGGGCGTGCGTGCTCCGGACTGCGTCTCCATGTGAGGAGTATGAATATCGCACGCTCCATCAGCGCGGACATCCGCGGAGTGTCGCGGGATCAGGTGGCATGTCGCCCGGAGTCGAGCGGCGTGTCGCGGCTCAGGCGCCCGCGGTCGGTCCCGCCGTGCTCGTCAGCTGTGCAGGGTGTCGCGGGGGTACTCGTCGAACCGTCGTGCGTACGCCGCCGAGAACCGACCGAGGTGCGCGAAGCCCCACTGCACGGCGACGCTCGCCACCGTGGTGTCGGCCGGCGTGCCCTCGCGGAGCTCGTCGCGGACCCGGTCCAGCCGGATGCCCCGCAGCATGGCGTTCGGCGCGATGCCGACCTGCCGCTGGAACGCCTGCTGCAGGCCGCGGATGCTCAGGCCGACGTGCTCGGCGACGTCGGTCGTGGTGATCGGGGTGTGCGCGGCGGCGTGCATGTACTCGATCGCCGAGCGCACACGGCCGGTGGCGCCCGCGGGCAGCGGGACCTGGCGGGCGGCGAGGCGGTGCGGGAATGTGCTGAGGAGCGCCAGGGCCGTCCGACGAGCGGTGTCGGCGAAGGCCAGCACGGACATCGGGGTGTTGCCGAGCACGACGCGGGAGGCCTCCTGCACCTGGTGGTTCCAGGCGCGCACGGCCTCGGCACCGGGGACCACCGTGTGGTCGAACACCAGGGTGCCGGGCTCGGTGCCGTACGCCTCGGCGGCGACCCGTTCGAGGAAGGTGCGGTCGAACTGCACGACGCTCTGCCGGACGTCGGCCAGGTCGAAGCGGTACGGACGTCCGACGGGGAACACCACCGGCCGGCCGGGCGTCAGGGCGACCTCGTCACGACCGACGTCGAGCACGCCACCGCCGTCCGTCACCCAGGCGACGCTGATCTGGTCGCCGGAGTCGACATCGCCCACCATGCGGGCATCGAACCGCGTCGACCGCAGGGACATCGCCTGGTCGCCGACGGTCCGGAAGCGGTACCCGAAGGCCCGCTCGGTCCGCTCGGACAGGAACCCGGACGCCTCGTAGGTCTGCTCGAACATCGACCGAGCGGCGTCGAGATCGGCTCCGGATGTCTCGAAGACGGTCCGGGGGTCCATGGTGGCGGTCATCCGGGGAATCGTGACACGCGCCGCGCGAACTTCATGCATCTGGATGGACCCGACGCGGGAAGCGGCTCACACCGCGCGGGTGGCCTTCCGGACCGTCCAGCGGTTCTCGTCACCCAGACGGTCGTAGCGCAGCTCGTCGACGACCATCTGCACGAGGGCGAGTCCACGCCCGCCCTCCGCCATGTCGTCCGGCAGGGTGGCGCCGGCCACGTCGACGGACGCAGGCTGGCCGTCGTCGGTGATCCGGGCCTCCAGAGCGTCGCTGGCGACCGCGAGCGTCAGTGAACACGTGACCTGCCCGCCCGCGGCCGCGTGCTCGATCACGTTGGAGGCGAGCTCGATGATCGCGAGTTCGAGGGCCATCCGGTCCTCGACACTGACGGCGGGCTCGGCCGTCCAGACGTCACTGAGGAAGTCGTGCACCGAGGAGACGTCGTCGGGCGGCGACGCGAAGTCCAGCCGGTGCTCGCCCACGACGGCCCCGGTCAGACCCATTCGCGGACGGCTTCGTCACCGTCGGCGTAGCTGCGGAGGATCTTGTCGATGTTCGACAGCTTCAGCACCATCGCGACCTGCTCGGACGGTGCGGCGATCCGGAGGTCACCACCCGCCTGCCGAGCGGTCTTCAACGCACCGACGAGCGCACCGAGACCCGAGGAGTCGAGGAACTCGACGCGCGACAGCTCGACGGCGACACGGGGACGGCCGCCCTCGATCACCGTGGCGACGGTCTCGCGGAAGGCTGGTGCCGACACCATGTTCAGGCGGCCGGAACACTCCAACACCGCCGCTTCGGTGCCGGCTTCGTGTACGACGATGTCCATTGTGTGTGGGGCCCCCTCGAGAGTCTGCGCGTGCCTCATCGGAGGCTAACGGGTCATGGCGACCGGGGGAACAGGACGCGCTGGCGTCCGTGCCCCCGGTCCGGGGGATCACCCCGTGTTCTGCAGGCCGGCGGCGATGCCGTTCACCGTCAGCAGGAGCAGCCGGTGGTCGCCGTCGGTGGTGTCGGAACTGCCGGACGACCGGATCGCCCGGAGCGCGCGCAGCTGCAGGTGCGACAGGGCGTCGACGTACGGGGAGCGCAGTCGGACGGCGCGCGCGAGCACCGGTCGGTCCTCGAGCACGTCCTCGGCGCCGCTGATCCGGAGGACCCACGAGCGGGTCCGGTCCATCTCGTCCAGGACCTTGCGACCGAGGTCGTCGCGGTCCGCGAGTTCGAGGTACCGACGGGCGATCTGGACGTCGGTCTTCGCGAGCGACATCTCGACGTTCTTGATCAGGGCCGCGAAGAGGGGCCACTCGGCGGCCGCGGTGCGGAGCAGGTCGAGGTCACCGACCGCTTCGAGCGCCGAGCCCAGGCCGTACCAGCCGGCCAGGTTGATCCGTGCCTGCGTCCACGAGAACACCCACGGGATCGCCCGGAGGTCCTCGAGCGACTCGACGCTGAGACCTCGGCGGGCCGGACGGGACCCGAGCGGCAGCAGCCCGAGCTCCTCCATCGGGGTGACGCGGGCGAACCACGGGGCGAAGCCGTCGGCCTTGACCAGGTCGTAGAACGCCGCGCGGGACACGTCGTCGAGCTGCTGCGCCAGGTCGGCGAAGCGCTCGGCCGCGACGGCGGTGCGTGCCTCGTTCGACGGCGACGACGCGAACAGCGTCGCCGAGGCCATCTGCTCCAGGTGTCGGGCCGCGATGTCCTGGTCGCCGTACTGGGCGAAGATGACCTCACCCTGCTCGGTGAGCTTCAGGCGGCCGTCGATGGACCCCGGCGGCTGCGCGAGCACGGCTTCGTTCGCCGGACCGCCACCGCGGCCGAGGGAGCCGCCGCGGCCGTGGAAGAGCGTCAACTCGACGTCCTGCGCCGCCGCCCAGGACGCGATCCGGGCCTGGGCGTCGTAGAGCGCCAGGTTCGCCGACACCGGGCCGACGTCCTTCGAGGAGTCCGAGTAGCCGAGCATGACCTCGAGCCGGCGCCCGGTCGCCCCGAGGCGACGCTGGAACGGCTCGGTGCGGACGGCCTCGTCGAGGATGTCGACGCTGGCGTGCAGGTCGGCGAAGGTCTCGAACAGCGGGATGACGTCGAGCACCGGGGCGGCCTCGACCGACCCGAGTGCGGCGACGGCGAGTTCGTGCACGTTCGCCAGGTCCTCGGCGGACTGGGTGAACGACACGATGTACCGGCTGGCCGACCGGACGCCGTAGCGGCGCTGCAGGTCGGCGATGGTGCGGAAGACGGCGAGGACCTCCTCGGTCATCTCGCTCAGTGCATCACCCGCACGGATCTCGGCGAGGGCGGTGCGGTGCACCTGGGAGTGCTGGCGGATCTCGAGCTCGGCCAGGTGGAACCCGAACGTCTCGACCTGCCACACGAGGTTCTGCAGCTCGCCGTTCGCGGCACGGAGCGCCCCGGCGGCCGTCAGTGACGCCTGCACCACGTGCAGGTCGGCGAGGAGCTCGTCCGGGCCGCGGTACGCCAGCGGTCGGTCGTCGCGACGGGTGGCGTCGATGCGGGCGGCGATGAACAGCAGCGCGCGGCGGTGGGTCTCGGTGGGCGCACGGATGCCGATGCGCTCGGCGACGTCCGGGTCCAAGGACTCCTGCGCGGCGACCAGCGCGGTGAGGCCGGCGTCGCCCGGGGTGTGGTCGGCGTCGAGGGTCAGGGCGCTGCCGATGCGGGTCGCGGCCCGGGTCAGCCCGAGCAGGATGTGCTCCGCGGCGATCTCGGCGGCCTGGCGCGTGACGTCGGCGGTGACGTGCGGGTTGCCGTCACGGTCGCCGCCGATCCACGTGCCGAAGCGCACGAACGCCGGAGCCTGCACCGGGGCACGGCCGGCGTCGTCGCCCTGCAGCCGGTCGTCGAGCAGCCGGTACACCTGCGGCACGATCTCGAACAGGGTCTGGTCGAACACGCTCATCGCGGTGCGGACCTCGTCGAGCGGGGTCGGTCGGGTGGTGCGGAGCGGCGAGGTGCGCAGGAGCGTCGCGATCTCCTCGAGCAGTCGGCGCTCGTTCTCGGCGCGGGCGGTCGCGTTCTTCGTGCGGTCGCGCTCGTCGATGAGGTCGGTGATGCGGCGGACGCCGGTGGTCACCGCACGACGGCGGGCCTCGGTCGGGTGCGCGGTGAGGACCGGGTGGAACCGCAGGCCCTCGAGCCGGGCCGCGGCCTCGTCGGCGCCGACCTGCTCGACGAGCTCGACGAACGTGGCGGGGAACGAGTCACCCGGCTGGCCGCCGTCGTCCCCGCGAGCACGGAGGACCCGGACGCGGTGGTGCTCCTCGGCCAGGTTGACCAGGTGGAAGTACGAGGTGAACGCCCGGGCGACCTCTTCGGCACGCTCGGCGGAGAACGTGGCCACCACCGCTTCGGCGCGGGTGGCGCCGTCTTCGTCGGTGCCCTCGTACGCGTCGATGACCGCCTGGCGCAGCGACTCGACGTCGCGCAGCAGGTCGTCACCGCCGGTCTCGCGGAGCACCCGTCCGAGCAGGTTGCCGAGGTACCGCACGTCAGCACGCAGGTCGCTGTCGACCGCTCCGCTGACGTCGTCACGCGCGCGTCCGAAGCGCGTCGAACCGTCGATCGCCGTCATCTCGTCCTTCCCGGGTCGGTCCGGGCTGTCCCGGCGTGGCAGCAGCGTACCGGGCGCCGACGTCACGTGACGACGACCGTCCGGACGGCCTGGTGCGGCTGGCTCGGACCGCGGCGCGACCCGGATCCGCCCGGGTCAGGCCGGATCAGCCCGGCTCAGGCCGGGTCGGCGAGGGCGGACGGCAGACGCATCCCGTCCACCGCGGCGAGCAGCCCGGCGTCGAGCCGGTAGGCCAGCTCCACCTCCGCGATCACGCGCTCCCGCTCGTCGTCGCTCCACGGCGCCGCGTCGAGCTCGGCGCGGTACGTGTCGGAGAACGCAGCGGGGTCGGCGACCTGGTCGAAGATCCAGAGCAGGACGCCGTTGGTCTCGAACCCGAACTGGTCGGCGAGCAGGCGTCCGATGGCGTGACCTCCGGTCAGGTCGCCGAGGTAGCGCGTGTAGTGGTGGGCGACGAACCCGCCGGGCCACGTCGCCGCGACCTCGTTCAGTCGGCGGACGTACGCCGTCGTCGCGGGCAGCGGGGTGAGCAGCTCGTCCCAGTCCGGACCGACCAGGAACTCCAGGTCCGCGCGGATGCCCGGCATGCGCGTCAGTCGGCTGGTCACGAACGGGGCGGCGACCGGGTGGTCGGCCATCCGGTCGGCTGCGCACTCGAGCGCGTCGTAGACGAAGGCGTACTGCCCGAGGAGCGTCGCGTAGTCGGCGACGTCACACCGGCCCTCCGCCAGGTCGTGCATGAAGCCGTGGCCGGCCGTGACCCCGTGCGAGCGCCGTGTCCGGACCCGCAGGGCCTCGGAGAACGGGACGACGTTCGTGCTCATGAGGTGAGGCTAACCTCACAAGGTGTCCGTCGTCACCCTCCGGCGGGAAGACCCAGGAAAGGAGGCTCGTCCGCCGATGAGCCCGAAGCCGAACCGCCCACAGCACGTCCTGGTCGTCGACCGCACCGAGCGCCTCAGCCCGCACATGGTCCGCGTCCACCTCGGCGGCCCCGGGTACGACGCGTTCATCGAGCACGCCGACCCCGAACGCCTGGCGACCACCGACAAGTACGTCAAGCTCATGCTGCCGAAGCCGGGTACCGGCCTGCAGCCGCCCTACGACCTCGACGCCCTCCGCGCCACGATGCCGAAGTCGGACCTGCCCGCTCGCCGCACCTACACCGTCCGCGCCGTCGACCCCGTCACCCGGACCATCGCGATCGACTTCGTCGTGCACGGCACCGACGGCCTCGCCGGACCCTGGGCCGCGGCGGCCCGCCCCGGCGACCGCATCGCGCTGTCCGGTCCGGGCGGCGGCTGGGCACCCTCCACGGACCCCGAGGTCACCCACGTGCTGCTCGGTGACGACAGCGCCCTGCCCGCGATCGGCGCCGCCCTGGAGGCCATGCTCCCGTCCGCCACGGGCGTCGCCCTGGTCGAGGTGGCCGGCCCCGCCGACGAACAGCCGCTCGTGCACCCGACCGGCGTCGAGCTGCGCTGGCTGCACCGCGACGCGGCGGGTGCCGAGCCGGGCACGCTGCTGCTGGCGGCGACCCGGGAGCTGCACCGCGCCTCCCACCCGGTGAGCGTCTTCGCACACGGCGAGCGGGCCGCGGTGAAGGCGATCCGTCGGGTGTTGCAGGACGACTGGGGGCTCGAGAAGGCCGACCTGTCGCTGTCGGCGTACTGGGCGCTCGGACGCGCCGAGGACCGGTTCCAGGAGGAGAAGCGCGAACCGATCGGCGTGGTCTTCGAGGACTGAGCCCGGCAGTGCCCACCGACCCGGCGGCGTCGGTCGCGTCGGTGGCGTCAGTGGCCGTCGGTAGCGTGCCGCGCATGGTCCGGTCGGAGAGTCCCGCGTGCTGCTGCGTCCCCGGCTGCACAGCTGTGGTCTCCCCCGAGGCCCCGGTGCCGCTGTGCACCGGACACGTCACCCTGGTCGCCGAGTTCGCGGCCGAGCACGTCGGGGTCGAGGACGTCCTGCCCGGGCCGTGCTTGGTCTGCGGCGGTCGCATCGGGGTGCGGTTCCCGTCCGGCTCGGTCTGCGCCGTCTGCGAGTGGCGCTTCGGGGACGTGCCGGACGGTGAGCTCGGCGCACCGCGGGTCGACGTCGTGTACTACCTGCGGATGCGCGACGACACCGGCGACCGGGTCAAGATCGGCACGACCGCGAACCCGCGGCAGCGCCTCGGTCGGATCGCCCACCAGGACCTGCTCGGGTTCGAGCGCGGTGACCGTTCCCTCGAGCGGCAGCGGCACGAGGAGTTCGCCGCCTCGCGGTACCCGGGCACCGAGTGGTTCCGGGTGACGCCGGAGCTGCTGGCGCACGTCGACGTCGTGGCCGCCGGTGTGCCGGACCCGTGGGCGCTGCACACGCGGTGGATGAGCGAGGCGCTGGCGCTGCGGGGCTGAGCCGGCGGCCCGGGCCGGCCCGGCTCGCGCTGCGTCGGCCCGGCTCGCGCCGGCCCGGCTCGCGCTGCGTCGGTTCGGCGTGGACACGCACCACCCGAACCGGTTCGCACCGCGGGAAGCCCTGGCGTGGACAGTTTCTTGTTGTGCGGCGACCCAGCCGGCTGAGCCGAGCCCGGACGGACGACCGTCAGCGCGCGTAGGCGTCGACGAACAGCGGGCCGCGGATCTCGCGCAGGACGTCGACGAGCCGGTCGATCGTGCGGCCGGACACCCCGGACTCCTGCAGGTCCCACGGGCCGAGGACGGGCAACCGCCCCGTGCGGATCCGGACGACCTCCCACCCGACGGCCCGGGTGGCGCGGTCCTTCCGGCGGTCGGACTCCTCGCGCGAACCCACGTGCTCGAGCCCGTGCCGGCCGGTGGAGTCGTACTCGATCGCGACGCGCAGCTCCGGCAGGATGATGTCCGGCCAGACCTCGACGTGCTCGTGGAACGGCCGGTCCAGGCGGATCGCGGTGTGCTCGAACGTCAGGTCCAGGCGGGCGCGCAGCCCGGCGCGGAGCTCGGCTTCGACCGCGGAGGCCGGCGCCGGCGCGCACTGGCTGACGAACGACTCCCCCGACGGCAGCCGCGGGGTCTTCGGGCAGATCGTCCGGGGCGCGCCCGTCCGGGTACTGCGCCCGCGGCCGGCCGTGCTACCGGTGCGCGTGCGGGCGGGTGTACGGCGTGACGAGGCGACCGCGCCTCCCGGCAGTCCCCGAGCGGGCGCGGCGGGCAGGGTCGCCCGCCCGCTCGACCGCACGGCGCGCTGCGGGACCGGGACAGCGGACGGCCAGTCCTCGGGCAGCACCGGCCACCGCTGCGGCTGGGCGAGGACGGCGCACTCCGGGCACCACACGGACCGCCGGCGCTCACGACCGGGACGCGATCGCTGCTCGCTCGGCGTGGCGACGAAGACGTGGCCGACGTCGCACTCCCACGTCAGCAGCACGTCGGCGGCCGGCGGGATCTGGGTCAGGACGACGCCCGCGTTCCAGTCCGGGTGGTACTGCCGCACCAGGACAGGCCACGACGCCCACTCAGCGCGGAACTCGCCGACGGCGTACGGCACCGGGACACCGCGCGACCACTGTCGGCGGCGCCACCACGCATCCACTGGTTCGGCCACGACCCGCACGGTAGGACGAGCCACCGACAGCAGCGGGAGCGGTGTCCCTCAGCGCGGCGGCGTGACGAACGTGAACCGCTCCGGTCCGGCCTGTGAGCCGTCCTCGAGCACCCGGATGCCGGACTCCCGACACGCGGCGATGCCGTCCCGGTGGACCCGCTCCGGCCGGGGCTTCCTGGGCATGCCGGCGTCGCCGAACACCGCCCACGCATTGGCTGCGGCGGCGCTGGTGAACCGGGTGCTGTAGCGGACGCCGGCGAACCCGGACGCATCGAACGCCCGGGCCCAGGCCTGTGGGACGCGGTAGTCCCCCATCGTCTGCAGTTCCGCGCCGACCCCCGACCGCACGGCGGCCGGGTCCGTGACGTCGGCGAAGCGTCGCCCCCGGGAGGCCCGGGCCGCCACGACGACCATCTCGCGCGCCCGGGCGGCGAACACGGTGTTCGTGGTGAGCGTGTGGTGGGCGAGCCGTTCGCGCACCGCGACCTCGACCGAGTCCGCCCAGTAGCAGGTGCCCCGTGGGTCGGCGAGGTCGAACCGGCCGCCGTCCACGCCGTCGGCGTCGGCGGGGGTCGACGCGAACCACCACGCCCCGCGGTCGTGCCGCTTGGCCCGGTAGAACGTCGTCCCGCGCGACTCGGCAGCCGGGAAGCCGGTCAGGTCGAGGTCGTCGCCCGGTGGCTGCTGCGCGACGTCGGTCCGCGCCGGTTCCCGCTCAGGCGTCGGCATGCCAGGCGTGGGCGGCTCGGCGAGCGGCCGTCAGGACCGGTTCGACCCGCCCGTCGCGGAGCGCCTGCGCGGCGGTCGTCCCGCCGAACTCGTCGGCGACCGTGTTGAGCCACAGCGCACTGCCCCAGGGGTCGATGGCATCGCGGTCGATCAGGTCGAGCACGTCGCGCAGGTGCGGCAGCGGCGTCCCGGTCCGACCGAACTGGAACGCGGGGAACACCCTGGTGCCGTCGCCGATCTTCAGCCCGATCAGGTCGCGCTTCTGGGTCGCCTTGTGGATCGCCTGCCGGGTGACCCCCCGCCAGTTCGCCAACGAGGCGGTGTCGTAGAACGGCCCGATCAGCGCGTCGGTCTCGTGCTTGACGGTCGGCAGCGCGGCGAGCATCCGCTCGGCCAACGCATCGACGTCCGCGGTGTCGGTGAGGGCGGCGTCCGCCTCGCCCAGGCGGATCCGCTCGGTCAGCGCCTGCAGCAGCGCGGACTCGGCCGGGCTCAGCTCCTCGGCCGCGGATCGCGTGCGGTGCAGTGTCGATTCCATCAGGCCCCTCTCGTCAACCGTGTCAACCCAAAGGTACTCTCCCGTCGACAACCGCGTCAACCACGCCGGACGGCACCCACAGCGGACGGGAGGCGCGACACCGGTCCGGCACCGCGCCTCCCGTCCGGCAGGCGCCCGCGCCACGATCAGCGCCGGGCGTCACCCGCGAGGATCAGTGCTCGTCGTAGTGGTCCTCGTGACGCGCGTGACGGTGGCCGTCGTGCACGAAGTCGACGTGGTCGCCGTGCTCGACCTGCGCGTGCTCGCCACCGTCCTGCTCGTGGTCGTGCTCGGCCACGCCGTGTTCGGCGACGCGGTGCTCGTCGGCCTGGGGCGCCTCGGGAGTGGTGTCGGTCATGGTTGCCGTCCTTTCGTGAGATCGGTTCTCAGGTGCAGCGTAGGGGACGTCGGGCGGAACCGGCAGTGGCCCGTGTGGACGCTCAGCCGACGCTCGCGGTCTGATCCCATCCGATCCGGTCCGATCCGCCACAGTCGCCTTCCGCCGAGCGGGACGCCGTGCCAGGGTCGGAACGTGTACACCGACATCACCGGACCCGACCTCACCTCGTACCGCGGCAGCGTCGCCGAACCGGACGACTTCGACGACTTCTGGCGACGCACCCTCACCGCCGCGCGCGAACACCCGATCGCCGTGCAGGCCGACCGGGTCGACACGGGCCTGACCACCGTCGACACCTACGACGTCTCCTTCGCCGGCTGGGACGGGCAGCGTATCGCCGCGTGGCTCACCGTCCCCGCCGGCAGCGGCGCCGACGCACCGCTCCCCGCCGTCGTCGAGTACATCGGCTACGGCGGCGGTCGCGGCCTGCCCACCGAGCGGCTGCTCTGGGCCTCCGCCGGCGTCGCGCACCTGCTCATGGACACCCGCGGCCAGGGCTCGGGCTGGGCGACCGGCGACACTCCCGACCCGGACGGCACCGGGCCCGCGATCCCCGGGGTCATGACGCGCGGCATCGAGTCACCCGACACCTACTACTACCGACGCCTCACCACCGACGCCGTCCGTGCCGTCGATGCCGCGCGGGACCTCGACCTGATCGACAGCGACCGGATCGCGGTCCTCGGCGGCAGCCAGGGCGGTGGACTCGCGATCGCCGTCGCCGGGCTGGTCGAGGGGCTGGCCGGGGTCTTCCCCCGCGTGCCGTTCCTCTGCGACCACCGGCACGCGACGCAGATCACCGACGCGTACCCGTACCACGAGCTGGTCGACTACCTGGCGACCCACCGCACCGCGACGGACCGGGTCTTCGGGACGCTGGCCTACTTCGACGGGGTGCTGCACGCGGCCCGCGCGACCGCCCCGGCGTGGTTCTCGGTCGCGCTGATGGACCCGATCTGCCCACCGTCGACCGTGTACGCCGCGTACAACGCGTGGGCGGGGCCGAAGGAGATCACCGTCTGGGAGTACAACGGCCACGAGGGCGGCGGTCCGCACGAGGACGCCGACACGCTCCCCCGGCTGCGCGAGCTGTTCGGCTGACGCGTCCCCTCGTCACCAGGCGATGCGGTCGAACTCCTCGCGCAGCCGGAGGGCCCGCGCCGGGTGCACCTGTGCGACCCAGCCGATCCGGCCGAGCAGGTGCGCCCGGAAGTCCGCGTGCCCGCCGCGGTCCTGCGACGCCGGACCGTGCACGACGCAGTTGTGCAGGACCGCGTGCAGCCGGTCGACCTCGCGGCGGCCGGGAGCGGTCCGCTCGTTGACGACGACGCCGGTCACCGACTGACGGACAGCGGCACGGCGGACCCGGGTCTTCCGGGCGTTGAGCCGGTACCCCTGGTCGGAGACGATCCGCTCGACACCACGGAGGAACGCGTCCGGTCGTCGTGCCAGGTCGCCACCGCCGCTGAACGTCAGGTCGTCGGCGTACCGCGTGTACGCGGCACCGACCGATGCAGCCCAGCCCGCCAGCCGCGCGTCGAGGTGTCGCAGCACGGTGTTCGCCAACGCCGGTGAGGTCGGTGCCCCCTGCGGCAGGTGCGGCTCGGCGAGCACCCGACGGAGCGCGCCCCGCTCGTCCGCGTCGCCACCGGGCGGCATCGCGGTGAGGACGTGCACCGGCACCCGGTGCGTGCAGAGGCCGGTGAGGACGTGTGCGAGCGGTTCGGCGAACCCGGCGCTCCGGAACACCCCGTACACCGACTGCGCCCGGACGCTCGCGAAGAACGTGGTGAGGTCCGCCGACACCACGACCGGCTGACCGACGTGCACTGCGGCGCCGGTCACGACGCTGCGACCGGGGACGAACCCGTGCGCCGCGTCGTGCACGGGCAGGACCGCGAGCAACTCGTCGAGGACGGTGCGCTGCGTCCGACGGAGCAGGTCCATCGGCTTCTCGAGCAGCCGCGGGGACCGTCCGGGCCGTCGCACCCACCCGTGACGGTAGTGGTGCAGCGGGCTCGACGGGCCCGGTCGCCGGTTCCAGCCGCGGGTGTCGGCGAGCCAGAGCAGCCGCCCGACGGTCACGCCGAGTTCCCGCGCGAGCTCGGGCAGCGTGTCGACGAGCAGGCGGCTCGATACGGTCGGGACCGCCTGCACCGCGACCGCGCGGCGGAGCAGCACCCGCACCGGTCGGCGGTCGCGCCGCGCGTCGTGCAACCGCACCAGCGGCGGGGACCCGGCCAGCACCGCGGCCAGCTGACGCGGCGCACCGACGGGAGGCCGTGGGTACGTCTCGAGCGCCGCCCGGACCGCCAGTCCCACGTACGCACGCTCCAGGCCGAGGACGTCGTACCCGGCGGCGGTCAGGTGGTCGGCGTCCCACCCGCCCGAGGCGAGGAACGCGTCGGCCAGCGCGGTGGCGACGACGTCGAGGGGCGTGGGGTTCCCGGGGGACCTGTCGGTGCCTCCGTGAGGGCGAGCGCGCGGAGCGCGCTGAGCCTCTCGGGGCGTGTGGTCCTGCTGGTACTGCGTGCCCCGGGGTGACCCCGGAGAGGTCGACGCGTCACGCGCGCCGTCCGCCTCCCCCGGGAACTCCACGTGCCCACCATAGGAGGAAGCCGCTACCGTGACGAGCGACACCGCCGTCCCTGTGAGGAGCACCATGCCCGACACCACCGGAGCCCGCTACCGCGACCTGCCGACCGACGAGAAGCTCGCCGTGCTGCTGGCCGAGGAGCGCGAACTCGACCACGACGCGTTCGACCTCGACGACGCCTGGGCGGTGGGTTCGTGGTTGCGGTCGACGGCCCTCGAACGCGGTCTCGGCGTGGGCTTCGCGGTGTCCTTCGGGGAGCAGCGGGTCTTCCACGCCGCGACGCCCGGGTCCGCCGCGGTCAACGACGCCTGGCTCGACCGGAAGTTCCGCGTCGTCCGTCACTTCGCGCACAGCACCCTGGCGGTGCGGACGCAGTACGAGCTCGGCGGGTCCTCGTTCGACGAGGCCGCGGCGCTCGACCCCCGGCAGTACCAGGCGGCCGGCGGTGGATTCCCGCTGATCATCCGCGGCGCCCTCGTCGGAGCGGTCGGCGTCAGCGGCCTCGAGATGCACGACGACCACGCCCTCGTGGTCGAGGCCCTGCGCGCACACCGCGCTCGACGGGACGAGCGCGCATGACGGGGGTGGGCCTCCCGGACGACTGCGTCTTCTGCCACCTCATCGAGCACGACGACCAGGGCACGGCCTGGGTCGAGCGCGAGCCGGACGCCGTCGCGTTCCGGCCGCTGCCCGAGTCGGAGCTGGCCCCGGGACACACGCTGGTGGTCCCGCGCGAGCACGCCACGGGCCTGCTCGACGTCTCCCCCGACGCGCTGCGGGCGACGACCCTGCTCGCGCAACGGGTCGGGCGGGCGATGCGTGCGGCGCTCGGGGCGACCGGGGTCGTCGTGCTGAGCGCGACCGGGGCGGACGCAGGGCAGAGCGTGCCGCACCTGCACCTGCACGTGGTGCCGTGCTGGCCGGACGACGGGGTCCTGCGCTGGCCGGAGGCGCGGTCCGCCCATGTGGTGGACGGGGACGCGACGGCGATGCTCGCGGAGATGTTCGAGTGACGGACGGCCGACGGCCCAGCGCCGTCGAGCTGATCCGCTCCAACGTGCTCAGCCCGGCGGAGTACGCGCACGCTGCGACGACGCCGGCCGACGCCCGACTCGTCTTCCTGGCCGGATCGTGCCCGCTCGACGAGGACGGCAAGACCGTCGCCCCGGGCGACCACGCGGCGCAGGCCGCGCAGTGCATCGCGAACCTCCGGCAGGCACTGGCGGACGCCGGCGCGCGCCTGACGGACGTGATCAGCACCCGCGTGCTCGTGGCGTCATCACGGCAGGCGGACCTGGTCGCCGCCTGGCGAGTCGTGCGTGATGCATTCGGCGAGCACGACGTCCCGAGCACGCTGCTCGGCGTCACCGTCCTCGGGTACGACGACCAGCTGGTCGAGGTGGAGGCGGTGGCCGCGGTCCTCGACGCACACTGACACGGCCTGCGACACTGGTCGCACCAGTCGGTCCGCAGTCGCGTGGCCGACACCGGTGACGGCGGCGCCGAGAGCGCCACGGGCGGAGGCGGGGGCCGATGGGGAACGACGGGTGGCGCGATCGCCGACGGGAACGGCGTGTGCGCAAGGGCAACCGGGAGCCGCTGCCGCCGCTGCGCTGGTGGCAGGTGGCGACCCGGTCGCTGTTTGAGATCGACCTGACCGACCCCGGCACCACGCTGACGGCGAGCTACACGGTCGACGTGAACCACCTGGGCGACCGTGACGACGGCGCCGTCCGCGCCCGGCTGTACCGCGACGGCCGACTGCTGTTCGTCTCGTCGCTCCCGACCCGCTTCTCGGTCCCCGGCGGTCACATCGAGGTCGCCGTCGGCACATTCGGGCTGCGTCGGTGCCACTTCGTCGCCGCCACGGGCGAGGCGCGCCAACTGACACCGCTCCCCGAGAGCGCCGAGGGCCGCCGAGCCCGGCTGGCGGCCGAGCGCCCCGGGTTGAGTCGGACGATCGGCACCACGTCGACCCTGGTCGTGCTGGCGGGTGTGGGGCTCGCCGTGCCCCAGTTGCTCGAGGGCATCACGGCGATCCCGCCGGTGGAACAGGCCGTGGGCGCGTTCGAACTGGCGATCGAGATCCCGCTCGTCGTCAACATCGCGGCCGGGTTCGCGACGGTCGCGGGGAGCATCGAGCGGGCGCTCCGGCTGCGGTCGAACTGGTTGGACGACCTGGCGAACTGACCGGTCAGTCCTCGGCCGGCGCAGCGCGGCGGCGGCTCGCCACGACCGCGACGACGCCGAGGACGACGACGAGGGCCAACCCGCCGACCACCCACGGCAGTGCGCTCGGCGACGCGTCGGCGGCGGTCCCGTCGACGACGTCCGCGACCGGGGTGGGCGTCGACGTGACCGACGTGTCGGACGACCCACGGGCCTCCCGGCTCGGTGTCGCGGTCGGTGAGGCCGTCGGGGTCTCCGCCGCCTGCACCGTGAACGCGACCTGCCCGTCGATCGGGTGGCCGTCCGGCGAGACGTACCGCCAGAGCACCGTGTGCGGTCCGGCGGACAGGTCAACCCGCTTCGACATCGTCGTGCCAGTGATCGTGACGTCCCCGGTCGACTCGTCCTGGCCGGCCTGGTCGCGGACCTCGATGCGGAGGCCCGCGTCGAGTCCGGCGAGGGGCGCCTCGGTGAACGTCAGGTCCACCTGGCGCAGGTCGCTCGTCACGACGGCACCCTCGGCGGGCGTGCTGCCGGTGAGGCCGGAGTGAGCCGATGCCGGTGCCGCGGTCGCGAGTCCGGCGAGGACGGTGGCGAGACCGACCAGTGAGCCGAGAGCGCGGCGAAGGGTCGGCGTGGTCCGGGTACGGCTGCTGCTGGCGGTCGATGACACGACTCGACCCTACGGGTGGGCGGATGAGCGCCCGGGCCGCCGGTAGTGTCCGACGGGTGGGGAACCAGCTGACACTGCTCATCCGTCCGGGCTCGGCCGACGAGGCACGGGCGGTGACCGCGGCCGCGACGGAGGACCTGACGGCGACCACCGGCACGTGGGACGTGCAGAACGTCCTGCCGTTCCTCTGGGTCGGCCTCGTCCCCACGGCGACATGGGACGCCCACCTCGCGCGGCTCCGGACCGCGGTCGAGCACGGCGACGAGCCGGACGCGTCGGTCACCGACGTCGTCGTCGACTGGCGGGAGGCCCGTGGTGCGTTCGAACGTCGGCTGCCGGCCGTCGCCGCGGCCTGGCCCGAGGTCGACGAGCCCGCCCGTGCCTTCCTGGCAGACGTGGCCTCGGTCGCCGCGCGGACCGAGCACGCCGTCGTGCACCTGGCACTGGACCAACTCGTCACCATGTCGTGGGGTGATGCCGAGGACGTCGAACAGTACGGCGACGAGGTCCGCCGCGAGGCGTCGAACTGGGACGAGCCGTCCGAGGGGGCACCGGTCTCGCCGCTCACGGACCTGGCACAGGCACTGGCCCTCGCGGAACCGGACCGGTCGTTCCTGCTCGGTGGCGAGTGGACCTTCGGTGGTTCCCCCGCGCCCCGCAGCCGTCCGCCGCTGCTGCCGGCCGCATCCGTCCTGACGGTGGACGCCGACGCTGCGCTGGAGCGGGCCGGGGACGAGGCCCGGGCCCTGGACGAGGAAGGCCGGCGGAAGGCCTAGGAGCACTGCCAGAGGACGGCGGCCCGCTGCCCGTCCGAGAACACGTAGGCGCACCCCCCGTCACCGAAGTCGAACTCCAGCGGACCGGACTCGATCGAGGCGACGAAGCGCAGGCCGTCCGGGGTCTCGTCGTCCTGGATCCAGTCGGGGTCGCCGCCGTACTGCCCGGCGAACCAGACGTCGTCGGGGACGCCGAGCTGCTCGTCCTCGTCCGACGGGGTGGTCGCCGCGGCGAGGCCGAGCAGGTACTCGTCGTCCGTGACCGGCGGCCAGGCCGGCTCCGGGTCGTCGGGGTCCCCGTGCGGCGACGCCGGGTACTCGGCGAGCCGGAGGTCCCGACCGCGGAACACGAAGGCCGCGTTGGCCCCGGAGTCCGCCTCCCACGAGGCACACGTACCGGGGTCGAACTGGCAGACGAAGACGCTGACGAGGGTGCCCTCGTGTTCGATCTGCGCGGTGAACTGCATCGGTTCGCCGTGGTGCCGGCACTCGGGCCACTCGAAGTCCTCGGGCACCGCGGGCAGGCCGCCGATCCGGGTCGCTGCGATCGGCGCGGGGACGGTGGAGCGGTAGGCGCCGAGGACCGCGATCGCGCCGGCCTCGAGGGCCGCGGCCGTCGCACGAGCGTCGCCGGCAGCAGGTGGGCGGTCAGTGGGGATCGGCGTCGTCGACGAGCCCGACGCTGCTGCGGGCCGCGACGTCGGCGGACCCGCGACGGTCGGGACGGCAGCGGGGACCGCGTCGGCCGCACGACGGGCGGCCCGACGCCGGACGGCCCAGTGCACCACGTGCAGAACGACCAGGGGCGGCAGCGCGACGAGCGCGGCACGGCCGAACGACGGTCCGACGTCCACGAGCTCGAAGGCGTTCCACCAGATCGCGAGCGCCAGGAAGCCCAGCCCGAACACCGTCCATGCGAGGACCAGGACCGCCGTCCAGGCCGACCCGCCCGGATCGCGTCCGTGGAACTCGCCCGCCTGCGCCTCGTGACCGTCCATCAGTGCCCCTCCCGCCCGACCTCAGGAGAGTACCGGGATCGGGAGGGACAGCGACGTCAGCGCCGGCCGCGCCGCAGGACGAGCGTCACGAGGCCGGCCAGACCGAGCCACACGAGCGGCCGGGTGACCCGACGGCGCTTCGCGACCCAGCCGCCGTCGGTGGCGTTGCCGGCATCGTTCGGGGCGTAGAGGTTGCCGTCCGTCGGTGCCTGGTGTCCGCGGAGCGCGAAGACCTCCACCGCGGGCGTCGTGATCCGGTGGAACAGCCACGGCACGACGAACTCGGCGATCACGAACGTGGCCTGCAGACGACCCACGTACCGGTTCCGCTTCGGGTGCACGGCCTGCGCGACGACGGCCTTCGCGGCACGCTGCACCGAGACGGTGGGCGGCAGCGGGTGCGAGGCCTTGTCGGTGTAGTTCGCGCCGTTCTGGTAGATCGGGGTGTCGATCGTCGACGGCAGGACGGCGCCGAACCGGATGCCGGTGCCCTGGTGCTCGTCGGCCAGGACGTCGATCAGCCCGAGGGCGGCGTGCTTGCTCGTGACGTACGCCGACTGGTACGGCGCCGAGAGCAGCGACTGGATCGACCCGACCAGGACGTAGGTGCCCTTGCCACGCTGCTTCCAGTGCGGCAGCAGCGCCTTCACGGCGTGGACGTGGCCGTGCAGGTTCGTGTCGACGACCCGCTTGAACGCCTCGGTCGGCGTCTGCTCGAACAGGCCGTACACGAAGAGCGCCGCGTTGCCGACGAACACGTCGATGCGGCCGAAGCGGGCGGTGACGGTCGCGACGAGGTCGTTGACCTGCCGCTCCTCGGCGACGTCGGTGGGGATCGCGACGGCTTCGGCGCCGAGCGCACGGCACTCGGCGGCGGCGGCCTCCAGGCTCTCCTTCCCGCGTGCGGCGAGGACGAGCGTGGCGCCCTGCTTGGCGAACTCGTGCGCAGCGGCTCGGCCGATGCCGCTCGATGCTCCGGTGATGACGACGACCTTGCCGCGGAAACGATGACCCATGCGTCCTGACTACCCGGCCGCTCTGTCCGCGGGCACAGCCCCGTCCCCAGGCCGCAGCGCGTCAGGGCCCGGGCGGGTCGCGGAGCGCCGCGTCCGTCCGCCGGCCGAGCGCCCCGACGAGCGTGGTCACGTAGGTGCGGGTGAGGTGTTGCGAGTCCCGGTAGACCAGCACGTTCCCGATCACCGCCGGGCAGGTCCCGTCGGCACAGAACGACGGCGTCATCTCCGCCACGACCGCGCCCGGCGTCGCCCGGGCTGCCGCGACCAGCCGGTCCCCCGCGGCGAAGGCCCGTCGGGTGCTGATCTGGCAGGCTCCGGGGTCGTCCGGGTGCGTGTCGACGCAGTGCTGCACGCCGCTGCCGGCAGCCGGGGTGTCCGGGATGGCGACGATCCTCGCCCCGCGGTCGATGAGCGGCTGCCAGGAGGCCCGGTACCCGTCGAGCGCGCTCCGCACCGGGTCCGTCCCCACGGGTGCACCCCGGAGGTCGGCGCGGGAGGACGTGAACACCAGCGAGTAGGGCGCGGAGGCGGCGAGTGACCGGTCGACGGCCCGGTTCCAGGCGCCGCAGCGTCGGTCGTCGGCGGCGGAGACGTCGCTCCAGCGGACGTGGGAGAACTCGCACCCGCCCTTCACCATGAGGTGCAGCTCCCACCCCCGCTGCTCGGCGAGGGCGATGAGGGCGGAGGACCACTGGTGGGCGTGCGAGTCCCCGATGAGCGCGACGCGGGTGCCGCCGCGGACGCCGACGACACAGCTGCGGGCGTCGGTCGCCTCGGCCTGGCAGTCGTCCCACGTGGGGTCGACGTCGTAGGCGGCGGTCATCGTCGACGGGGTCGTGCCGCGCCGGGGGTCCCCGACGACGGCGCACCCGCTGCCGGGGGCGATGGCGGCGGCTCCCCAGCACCGGTCCCCGTCGGTGCTGAGTTCGGCGGCGAGGGCGCGGTCCGTCCGGAGCTGTGCGGTGAGGGCGCCCCACCCGACGGCGGGGACGACGAGGACGAGGGCGGTGGCCGCGGCCACGACGGCCAGGGTGACGCGCGGGCGGAGGTGGGCGAGCCTCCCGGTCGTGACGGGACGTTCTACGAGGACGGTGGTGAGGTGCGCGAGTGCGGCGGCGAGGGCGACCGTGACGGCGACGCGCGCCGGGGTGGGCAGGTCGAGGACCCGTGGGAGCAGGAGGACGACCGGCCAGTGCCAGAGGTAGAGCGGGTAGGAGACGCGGCCGAGCCAGCGGACGGGCGGGAGGCCCGTGGCGCGGCCGAGGACGCCGGTCTCGGTCCGTCCCGCGATGACGAGGGCGGTGGCCGCGACGGGCAGGACAGCGGCGGTCCCCGGGTACGGGACGGCGGGGGTGAGCAGGAGTCCGCAGGCGACGAGACCGAGCCAGCCGGTGGTGGCGAGCGCGGCCCGGACCCGGGGCGATCCGGGCAGGACGCCCGGGGCGAGGGCGAGGAGCGCACCGACGCCGAACTCCCACGCCCGGGTGTGCGGCCAGAAGTAGGCGGGTGCGGGGTCGGTGGAGGTGAGCACGACCGAGCAGGTGAGTGAGGCGGCGATGACGACCAGGACGGTGACGAGGACGGCGCGTTCGCGGACCCCTCGGGTCATGCCGCGACGTCGTCGGGCGGCCCACCACACGGTGAGGAGCAGCAGGGGCCACAGGAGGTAGAACTGCTCCTCGACCCCGAGGGACCAGAAGTGCTCGAACGGGGTGGACGGGTCCCCGGCGGCCAGGTAGTCGGTGCTGGACGCGGCGAGTGCCCAGTTCTCGACGGCGAGGGCGCTGGCGGCGAGCTGGGTGCCGAGGGTGGGCCAGTCCTCACGCGGGGTGAGCAGCACGGCGGAGGTCGTGGTGGCGGCGAGGACGAGGAGTGCGGCGGGGGCGAGTCGGCGTGCTCGGCGAGCCCAGAAGGCGGGGAGGTCGATGTGACCGGTGTCGCGGAGCTGGCGGACGAGTCGGCCGGTGATGAGGAACCCGGAGACGACGAAGAACGCGTCGACCCCGACGAAACCGCCACGCAGCCAACCGAGGTCGAGGTGGTACCCGAGCACGAGCACGACGGCCACGGCGCGGACGGCGTGGACGTCGGTGCGGAAGGGGGTGTGCTGCGGCGGCATCAGGGGTGACGGTAGGCAGGCCGGGTGAACGGCAGGGGACGTGGTCGCGGCGCCGTCCGGGTCCGGTACGGTCGGGGCGGGTCGTCGCTGCCGTCGCCCGTCCACCTGCAGCGGCACGGCTCCGTCGTCGTGCCGCGCTGATCGTCCGGAGCGCCATGTCCTTCCTCCGCCACGCCTCGTCGTCGACGACCCCGGACGCAGTCCCCGGACGTCGGTCACCCTGATCGGACGGCTTCGGCCGTCTGGCGGTCCGGTGTTTCCAGCTCATCGGGGTGCTGATCGTCCTGGGCGTCCTGGTGACCGCGCTGTCGCAGGTCGGTGTGGTGACGATCCCGGTGCTGTTGGCGCTGATCATCGCGTCGGCCATGTACCCGATGGCGGGGTGGTTGCGTCGACACGGGGTGCCGTCGCTGGTCGCGACCCTGGTGTGCTTCGTGTCGGTCCTGGCGGTCCTGACCGCGATCGGGTGGTTGCTCGTGGCGGCGGTGTCGCAGCAGATGCCGGCGTTGCGCGAGTCCGCGGTGGACGGGTTGCAGCAGCTGCACGACCGGGTGCAGCACCTGCCGGTGACGATCACGGACCGGCAGATCGACCAGTTCGTGGACACGGCCGTCGGCTTCGTGACGAGTTCCCGCTTCGGTGCGGGGGCACTGGCGGGCCTGTCCGCGCTGACGACCTTCGTGACCGGCTCGGTGTTGACCGCGGTCATCCTGTTCTTCTTCGTCAAGGACGGTCCGGCGCTGTGGGAGTTCCTGCTCCGCCCGTTCACGGGGGCGTCGTACGAGCGGGCGCGGCGTATCGGGGACCGGGTGGTGTCGACCCTGGGTGGCTACGTGCGGGGGAAGGCGGCGATCGCCACGTTCGACGGGATCGCGATCGGGTCCGCGCTGCTCCTGCTCGGGGTGCCGTTGGCCGTCCCGCTCGCGGTGGTGGCCTTCGTGACGTCGTTCATCCCGATGATCGGTGCGCCGATCATCGGGCTCCTGGCAGCGCTGGTGACGCTCGTCACCCTGGGGCCGTGGCAGGCCCTGGCGGTCGTCGTCATCGTCGTGGTGGTGAACCAGGTCGAAGGCAACTTCCTGCAGCCGGTGCTCATGGGCCGGTCGCTGCAGTTGCACGGACTCGTGGTCCTGGTCGCGCTGACGGCCGGCACCGTGGTCGCGGGTGTGACCGGGGCGATCGTCGCCGTGCCGCTCGTCGCAGCGGTGTGGGGTGTGGTGCAGGTGTGGGACGGTGAGGACCGTCCGGCGGAGCCGTGGCGGCAGAAGCGTCGGGAGACGGTGGCGGTCGGGACCGACTGACGGACGGGAGGCACGGGGCGGCGCCGACCCGCGCCTCCCGTCCGGCTCCGGGTCGGGACCGCCAGGAGTGCGGTATCCGGATCCGCGTGGCGGCCACGGTTGACCGTCGCACCGGACGCGAGGGATCGTGGATCGATGCTCTCCCTCGTCTACATGTCCGTCGCCGTCGACGACCTCACCGACGCCCAGCTCGTCGACCTGCTGCGGGACGCCCGCCTGAAGAACGACGCCCTCGGTGTCTCCGGACTGCTCGTGGCCAAGGACGGCCGCTTCATGCAGGTCCTCGAGGGTCCGGCGTGGAGCGTCGAGGACCGGTTCGCCGCGATCCAGCACGACCCCCGGCACCGGGACGTCCGCTCACTGAGCCGCGAGGAGATCGACACCCGTCGGTTCGACGGCTGGTCGATGGCGTTCGGCAACCCGTCCGACGCCGAGCTGCGTGACGAGCCAGGGTCCAGTGACTTCCTGCAGCGACGCGGTGGTCTGCCGGCGGGGCTGTCCGGCTCACCGGCGGACTGGTTGCTGCGCTGGTTCCGCGGCCGACAGCTGCTGGACACGCCGCTCGAGTCGGTGTCGCTCGGCCGGCACGCGGCCTGAGTAGACCGGCGGCTCCGCGCTGTTCACCTGATCCGGTCAGGATGCCGGGGTGAGCTCTTCCGCGACCGGTGCCCTCGCCCGACGTCTGCGCATGCACGACGCCGTCCTCATCGGGCTCGGCTCGATGATCGGTGCCGGCGTGTTCGCGGCGTTCGCGCCCGCGGCAGCCGTCGCCGGCCGTGCGATGCTCGTCGCGCTGCTGCTCGCGGGCGTCATCGCCTTCTGCAACGCCACGTCCTCTGCGCAGCTCGCGGCGCAGTACCCGACATCCGGTGGGGCGTACGTCTCCGGACGCGAACGCCTCGGTCCCTGGGCCGGTTTCACCGCCGGGTGGGGGTTCGTCATCGGCAAGACCGCCAGCTCGGCTGCGATGGCGATGACCGTCGCCGCGTACCTGGTCCCCGAGCCGTGGCAGAGGCCCGTCGCGATCGTCGCGGTCCTCGCCCTCACGGTCGTCAACACGTCGGGCATCACCCGGACGGCGTTCCTCACCCGCGTCCTCGTCACGGTCGCGCTCGTCGCCCTGACGGTCGTGGTCGTCATCGGGCTCACCCACACCGGACCGACCGTGGACGACCCCGCCCCGGCGCCGACGCCCGTCGGGGTCCTGCAAGCCGCCGGGTTCCTGTTCTTCGCCTTCGCCGGGTACGCCCGCATCGCGACCCTCGGCGAAGAGGTCATCGACCCTGTCCGCACCATCCCCCGCGCGATCACCACCGCCCTCGGCATCACCCTCGTCGTCTACGCACTGGTCGCGGTCGCCACGCTGCACGCACTCGGGCCGGGAGGCACGGCCGCGTCCGGTGCGCCGCTCCGGGCCGTCGTCGCCACGGCCGGGCAGCCGTGGGCCGGAGTGGTCGTGCAGATCGGAGCGGCTGCCGCAGCGCTCGGCGCACTGCTGGCGATGATCGCCGGCATCGGAAGGACGAGCCTGGCGATGGCGCGGAACCGCGACCTGCCGGGGTGGTTCGCCGCCGTGGACCCGCGGACGTCCGTCCCCGCTCGTGCCGAGGTCGTCCTCGGCCTGGTCGTGTGTTTCGTCGTCGCCGTGACCGACCTGCGCGGGGCGATCGGGTTCTCGTCCTTCGGGGTGCTGCTGTACTACTTCGTCGCGAACACGGCCGCCCTGACGCAGGAGCGACGTGACCGGCGGTACCCGCGCCTCCTGGCCGTCGGTGGAGCGGTCGGGTGTGTCGTCCTCGTGGCGGCGTTGCCGGTGCCCTCGATCGTCGGTGGGGTCGTGGTGACCGTGATCGGGTTGGCGTACCGGGGCGTCCGGATCGCCCTGGCGTCCGACACCCGTGCCTGACGGGCTGACGGGCTGACGACGTCGAGGGTCAGGCCTCCGGGCGGTCGCGATGGCCGCCGAACGACGACGCGACCTCGAGCGTCACGACCACCGCGACGACGAGCACCGCGGTCAGCGGGAGCGACACCGCCGGCACCGCGACGGACGCGACGACGGCCAGGGTCAGGGCGACCACCAGCACGTTCACGCGCAGTGGCAGGGACGGGCGGATCGCCAACCACCAGATCGACAGCACGAACAGGGCGACCGGGACGGCGACGGTCGCGGCGACCGCCGCGTCGGTCAGCCCGCCGTGTCCCGCATCGGCCTGCACGGCGACCTCGATGCCAGCCGGCAGGGCACCGGCGGCGGCGAAGACGACGTAGTGGCCGTACCCGAACAGCAGTGCCGTCGGCAGCGAGCGGATGTGGTCGTGCTGCTCCCGCGAGAAGTAGATCCACCACATGCCGACCGTGATCACGAGCCCGCAGGCGGCGAGGGTCAGCAGGGAGCCGAGGTGCTCGGTGTGCGCCAGGGCGTCGATCACCGCGTTCGCCGAGGCGACCAGCCCCTCACCGAGGACGATCAGCGTGAACAGCGAGTACCGCTCCGCCAGGTGGTGCGTGTGCCACTGGGTGGTCTCGGCGCCGGTCTCCGCCCACACCGGCACCAGGACCTCGGCGAGGATGAGGAACGGCGTCGCGACCGGGCGGAACTCGAGCGGCAGCGCGAGGGAGGCCACCCACAGGACCTGCACGAGGACGACCCCGACCGCGTAGCGCAGCGCGGTCCGCCGGTACCGCGGCGACGAGACCGCGGCGCGGATCCACTGTCCGACGAGCGCCAGGCGCATCAGGACGTACCCGATGATGCCGATGGTGAAGTCACCGTCGACCATCGCGTCGTGCACTCCGGCGGCGAGCACCAGCACCCCGGCCATCTGCACGACCGTCATCACGCGGTAGAGCCAGTCGTCGGTGTCGAACGAGGTCGCGAACCAGGTGAAGTTCACCCAGGCCCACCAGATCGAGAAGAACACCAGGCAGTACGAGAACACGGCGGACGCCAGGTGTCCCCCGGCCTCGATCTCGTGCAGGTTCGTCGCCGCCAGACCGACCGCGACGACGAACACCAGGTCGAACAGCAGTTCCAGCGGGGTCGCGGCGCGATGTCGTTGCGCAGGGTCGCGCGGTGCCATCCGGCGCAGTCCGATCGTCATCGAGCGGTCCAGCCCCCGTCGATCGGCAGCGCCGTCCCGGTGACGAGCGATGCGCCCGGGCCTGCCAGGAACGTCACCGCAGCAGCGACCTCCTCGGGCCGGCCGATCCGGTGCAGCGCCGCGATCCGCTCGACCGTGTCGGCCCGGAACGCGTCGTCGGACAACGCCGGAGCGGTGCCGTCGGTCTCGATGAACGTCGGCGCGACGGCGTTCACGCGGATGCCGTACTGCCCCCACTCCACGGCCAGGCACTTGGTCAGGTGGATCACGGCGGCCTTGCTCAGGCAGTAGACGGACTCCCCGGGCAGCGCCACGAGCCCCGCCTGCGAGGCGATGTTCACGATCGACCCACCGCCCGCGGTCCGCATGTGCTCGGCCACGTACTGCGAGATGAAGAACGTCGACTTCGTGGTGAGCGCCCACACCGTGTCGAAGTGCTCCTCGGTCACGTCGAGGGCGTCCTCGACGATGCCGCCGCCGGCGTTGTTGACGAGCACGTCGATCCTCCCGAGCTCCGCGACGACGGCGTCCACCGCGGCCCGGCAGGAGGGCAGGTCCGTGACGTCCATCGGCACGACCACCACGCGTCGGCCCGCCCCGCGGATCTCGTCGGCCAGGCCCGCCGCTGCCTCCGGGTCGCGGACCCCGAGCGCGACGTCCGCCCCGTGGGCCGCCAGGTCGAGCGCGACGGCACGGCCGATGCCGCGGGACGCCGCGGTCACCAGGGCGACGGATCCGGTCAGGGAAGAGGGCTGCATGGGGTGTCCTTCGCGGGTCGGCCGGCGGTCGTCGTCGGCACGGACGGGAGGCGCGACCAGCGTCGTCGCCGCTGCCATCCTCCTGCAGACGGCCCGGGCGTGGAAGGATCCGGTGGTGCAGCAGACGACGCCCGACGAACTCCTCGATGGTCCCCGGTTCCGAACCCTCTGCCTCGCCGTGGCCGCCAGGCTCGACGCGGGCGTGGACCGGGCCGTCGGTGCGCTCCTCGACCCGCTCACCACGAGCTACGGGTTGCTCGCCGACCTCCGTCCGGAGCAGGACGACGCCGACGCCCTCGCCGCCGTCCTGTCGAGCGTGGACACGAGACAGCTGGCCGCCTGGACGCATCCGCTGCGGTTCCTCCCCGTACTGGAGCACACGGTCGAGTCGGCGATGCCGTGGCAGCCACCGTTCGTCGAGGACGCGATCACGGGCCTCCCGGCCGTGCGGAACGCACTCCGGACTGTGGCCGAGGCAGTCGTCGCCTCCCCGTCCGCCGCGTGGTGGGGCACGGACGTCGACCGGACGTCGCAGTGGGTGACGCAGCCGGTGCGGAACGGTGTGCCGGAGGTCGTCGCGTCCGCGCGGTCGGTGGCCGAGGTGCTCGACCGGTGGCGGCGCTACGTCGTCGCCGGTGAAGGACGATCCCGCGTCGACGGGCCCGTGGCGGACGCCACTGGTGGCGTTTGGTGGTCGACGCCCCACGAGTTCGGTGACGAGCCCGGCGGAGCAGCGATCCTGCCGTCGTCGACGCGGCGCATCGACGGCCTCGGCTCGTCCGGGTCGACCCTGGTCGAGGACTCCTTCGGCGACGACGAGGTCCTGCTCCGATCCCTGCAGCCGCCAGCCGGCGCCCGGGTGTTCGAGGTGCACGGCGCCGCGGACTGGGCGCGCCTGGTCGAGCGCTACCCGATGTCGGTGCGGTGGGCACGACGGCGGGAGTGGTGGGAGTCGACCGGGCGCGACGAGCACTGGTTCCTCCCCGACTACGCGGCCGTCGCGGCGGACCACGACGCCGTGCACGTGTCCGTGCAGGGCTACCTCGCCGCAGCCGGTCGGGCGATCGACGTCGACGGCGGTGCGACGGTGCTCGCCGGGTGGGCACCGGACGAGACGTTCTGGCTGACCGACGACATCGTGATCGAGCCGGATGCGGAGCGGTGGCAGCTGCGCTCCGCCGAGGACGAGGACGACGAGCCGAGGTGGGTCCGCACCTGATGCGGCGGCGACCGGCTGCTCGGGGCCTGCTCAGGAACGGGAACGAGCCCGCTTGCGGTCCGCGCGACGAGCGCGCCACTCCCGGTCCTGGCGTTCCTGGGTCGGGCTCTTCTGCGTCGATCCGCGCACCGCCAGCGCGAGCAGCACGATCGTCCCGACCACCCCGATCGGGAACAACAGCATCATCAACACGGTCCCTCCCCCACGTCTCGGGATCACGCTAGTGCTGCGCGGGTGCGCCCGGTAGTCCCCGGTCGAGCGGACGTGTCCACGCGACCTCCCGGTCCAGCTGGCCCGTCGTCAGGAACAGGCGCACCTGCTGCGTCTCTGGCAGGGCCGCGACGAGCGCCTGCCGGGCTGCCGACACGAACCCGAGGCCCTGCCAGAACGGGCCGGACCGACGGGAGAACAACCAGGCACGCTCCGCGCCGTCGTCTGCCGCCCGATCCAGCGCGAACCGTGCCAGGCGTGTCCCGGCACCGGCCGAACGCCGTCCTGCTGCGACCGCGACACTGCGGACGAGGACGTCCCGGCCGTCGGCGCTGCACTCGTACCCGGTGCTGCCGACGACCATGCCGTCGGCGTCACGCTCCACCCACAGCCGGACCGACTCGTCGTCCAGTCCGGCGAGGGTCAGGTCGCTGTCGCGGAGGAACGACCGCAGCTGCTCGACATCGGCGCCGGAGACCGGGGTGAGGACCATGCAGTGATCTTCCCTCGGCCGTCCGGCTCCTGCCCGGCTGCGGGTCAGTTGATGCGGAGCTGCGACACCATCGGGCAGGTGAAGGGATCGCGTGCTGCCAGACCGACGCGGTTCAGGTAGGCGACGACGATGCCGTAGGAGCGCAGCAGGGTGGTCTCGGTGTAGGGCACGTCGAGGCTGTCGCAGTGGTCGCGGACCAGCAGTCGTGCCTGCTTCAGCGCGGGGCGGGGCATCGAGGGGAACAGGTGGTGCTCGACCTGGTAGTTCAGGCCGCCCATCAGGAACGACACCCACCAGCCGCCACGGATGTTGCGCGAGGTGCGGACCTGGCGGGAGAAGAAGTCGACCTTCGCGTCGTGGGCGATCGTCGGCATGCCCTTGTGGTTCGGGGCGAACGAGGCGCCCATCATCACGCCGAACACGGCCAACTGCACCCCGAGGAACGCACACGCCATCCCGAACGGCAGGAACCAGAACACGGCCGTCAGGTAGATGCCGAAGCGGGCGACGAGCAAGGAGCCCTCGATGATCCGGTGTCGGCGGTCGGCCGTGGTGCCGGTGCCGCTGATGACCGCGCGGACGGCGGACCAGTGCAGGTTGATGCCCTCGAGGGTGAGCAGCGGGAAGAACAGCCAGCCCTGGAAGCGGGTGAAGACACGCTTCAGGCCGGACGCGGGCACGTCCTCGGGGATGAAGGCGATGACGCCGGGCGCGATGTCCGGATCCTTGCCGACGGTGTTCGGGTTGCCGTGGTGACGGGTGTGCTTGTTCATCCACCACGAGTAGCTGAGGCCCACCAGGAACGTGCCGACGTAGCGGCCCGCCCGGTCGTTCCACCGCTGCGACGCGAACACCTGGCGGTGCGCGGCCTCGTGCGACAGGAACGCGAACTGGGTGAACAGCACGCCGAGGACACCGGCGACGATCAGCTGGAACCAGGAGTCACCGAGGAACGAGAACGCCACCCAGGCCAGGGCGAGCGTGCCGATCAGGGAACCGAAAAGGGACCAGTAGAAACCGGTGCGGCGGCGGAGCAGGTCGTGCTCCTTCACCTGTGCCAGGACAGCCGAGTACGTCGATGTGCTCGAACCCCGTCCGCTCGTCGCGGGACGGGTCCGGGTGTAGCCCGACTGGACAGGAGTGGTGGTCAACGAAGGACCGACCTTCCGTCATCGTGGTCCTTCGACCAGCGCAGAGGAGTTCACGCAATCGCGCTTGCGATGACGATATGGGCCCAACATGCGAAACCACCTGCACCATGCGGAACTCACGGTGAATCACCGTTGAACGCATCGGCCGTGCTTCGATGTGGGGATGCTGCTGCACGCCGAGACCACCGGGGAGGGCTCCGAGACGGTCGTGCTCCTGCACGGGATGACGGGCTCGGCGGAGAGCTGGTGGCGCGTCACGGGCTTCCTGGCCGACCGCGGAGTCCGGGTCGTCGCACTCGACCTGCCGGGGCACGGACACTCGCCCCGCAGCCAGGCGATGACCGTCCCCGACGCCGCTGCGTCGGTCGCGGATACCCTCGATGCGATGGACATCCGGCCGACGGTGACCGTCGGACACTCGTTCGGCGGCCTGCTGCTCGCCGCGACCGCGACGACCGGGCGGCTCGACCCGGGCGTCGCGGTGTTCGTCGATGCCCCGTTCGCGACCCGCGGCGGACACGACCGGGTCGAGGTGCAGGCCGAGTACCAGGCGGAACGAGCGAGCCGGACCGTGGACCGCCTCCGAGCCGAGAAGCCGCACTACGGCGAGCGCGACTGTCAGGTGGAGGCACGGGCGGCCTCCCGGTTCGACCCGGCGACCGCGGCGGCCATCGCGGCGGGACTGGGTGGGACGTGGCTGCCGCGGCCGGGGTCGATCGTCGTCCGCGCGGACCCGAGCCACTACGTCGACGACGCGACTGCTGCGGCGCTGACCGCGTCGGGTGTGGACGTCCGGAGCATCCCCGGGGCGGCGCACTCCGTCTGGTACAGCCACTTCGACGCGTTCGTGGCGGCGCTGCCGGAGGTCTTCGACCGCTGACGCCGATCGCGGCATGGGCACGGGCCCCGATGTCTGGCACGATCGGCGCATGCCCCTCGACGGAACTCCCCCGGAACGTGTCGGCTTCCTCACCATCGGTTCGTTCGACCCCGCCGATCCTTCGCTCGGGATCGAGGACACCCTCCGGGTGATCGAGCGCGGCGAAGCCCTGGGCCTGGACAGCGCCTGGCTCCGCCACCGACACCTGCAGCACGGCATCTCGTCCCCGGTCGCGGTGATGGCTGCCGCGTCGCAGCGGACCTCGCGGATCGAGCTGGGCACGGCCGTCACCCCGATCGGTGCGGAGAACCCGTTCCGGCTCGCCGAGGACCTCAGCACGGTCGACGTGCTGCTCGGCGGCCGGCTGAACCCCGGGTTCTCCGCCGGTCCCCCGATGAACTACGACCTCTACCGCGATGCGATCTACCCCGACACCGCCGACCAGGAGGACCTCGGGAACGACCGCCTGCTGCGCTTCCGCGACCTCGTCGGCGGAGCTGCGGTCAGCGACACCGCCGAGCGACGCGGCATCGAGGAGTTCTCGCGCACGGTCCAGCCCCTCAGCGCCGGCCTGGTCGACCGACTCTGGTACGGGACGGGCAGTACACGGTCGGCCGTCTGGGCTGCCGAGAACGGGTTCCACCTGCTCACCTCGAGCGTCACCCGCAGCGAGGTCGGCACCGACTTCGCCACGAACCAGCGGGCCCAGATCGACGCCTACCTCGCCGCGCACCCGACCCCTGGGACCGCTCGCGTCTCCCAGGGGCTCGTGGTCATCCCGACGGACAGCGCGACGCCCGAACAGGAGGCGCGCTACCGCCACTACGTCGACTCCCGCTCCGGGCGGGTCGGGGTGCCGTTCGGGCCCGGCGGGCTGCTCTTCGCGGCGGACCTCGTGGGGACCTCGACGGAGATCGCCGACCGGCTGCGCGCCGACGCCGGCTACCAGGCGGTCACCGAGGTCGCGTTCGCGCTGCCCTTCGACCTCGAGCCCGACGACTACGCCCAGATCATCACGGACATCGCGGAGCGGCTCGGCCCGGAACTCGGGTGGCGCCCGGCGGACGCGGGGTGAACGGACGGGAGGCCCGCCCAGCGCAACCGGCGCGGCCTGCGGTGCCGTGCCTCCCGGACGCCGTCATCCCCGTGGACGCGGCGACGGCGTTGACCGCGTTCGACGTGGCGGACGCTCCGGCGCTCGTCGCGGCGGTCGCGGACGCGGACATCCGCCGGTGGTTGCCGCTGCCGCGCCCGTACCCGGTGGAGCTCGCCGAGCAGTGGGTGACCGTGGGTGGTGAGTCGATCCGGGTCAGTGGAGCCGGGCTGGCCCGCTGCATCCGGGTCGACGGGGCTCTGGGCGGCTGTATCGACGTGAAGCGCGTCGACTGGCGAGCCCGCACGGCGGAGCTCGGCTACTGGCTCGCGCCCGGGTTCCGCGGGCGCGGCCTGGCGGCCGCTGCGGTGCGCACACTGTCGTCGTGGATGCTCGACGTCCACTCCTTCGAACGAGTCGAACTCCGCGTCGCGACCGGGAACGCGGCGTCGGCGCGGGTCGCGTCCCGCGCCGGGTTCGTCCACGAAGGCGTCGCTCGGAACGCCGGGTTCACGGACGACGGTCGGGTGGACCTGGCGGTGTGGTCGCGCGTTCCGGGTGATGAGTCAGGCTGAATTCGAGTGCCGCTCGTGATTCCGCCCGGACGGCCGGTACGGTCGGGGCATGGACAACGGCTGGCGCGGAGCCCTCGCAGCGATCACGATCATCTTGTTCGCCGGAGCGATCGGGACGGCGGTCGGGGTGCTCGTCGTGTTCACGAAGGCTGACGGCGACCTCGAGACGATCGCCGCGAACACGCAGACGATCGTGTGGATGTCGAGCATCTCGGGGACCCTGCTCGTCGGCGCGTTCAGCACGCTGGTCACGTGGTTGGCCGTGAGTGCGGTCGTCCGCGAGCACCAGAAAGACCGCGAGCACGCTGCGCGCCTGGCTCACCACGGCTGACCGCGCGAGCTCGACCTCCGCCGTTTCGGTGGCGTGACGGGCCCGGAGCGCACCAGACTGGAACCCGACCACCCGTCGTGGGGACGGGTGGCACGGGGCGCGGGGGTCCGACGATGACGACGACGAGCGGGAACGACAAGCGAGGGTCCTGGTGGGCGCGGCACCGGCGGTGGGTCGTACCGGCCGCGCTCGCACCCATCGGCTACGTGGCGTTCGCCCTGGTCGGCGGGCAGCTGACCGCTGCCGACAACGGACAGGAGTCCATCGGGCTGTCGCTGCTCGGCCTGCTGTTCCTGCTCGCCGCGTTCGCCGCACCCATCGTGTTCGGCATCATCGCGATCCGACGCGGCCACGACGCCTACCGGGCGTGGCAGCGGTCTCTCGGTCACCTGACCAAGCGCGAGCAGTCGGTGCAGAGTCACCAGGACGCCTACGCGTACGGATGGCGCCACGCGGTGTCACTCCGTGCGTCGCTGATGCGGAAGGAACTGCCGCCGGAGATCCAGGTCTGGAACGTCGTCCCCCACCACGGGGAACGGTTCTTCCTCAGCGGCTTCCTCGGGTACGCCCGGTACTACGGCACGGACGTGACCTACGGGCAGACCGGCGTCGTCGCGTTCGGACGGCCGGCCTGGGTCGCGGGAGCGGTGATCGGCAACGCCATCGGCAACTCGATCGCACGCTCCCGGGCACAGGCGATGGCGGCCTCACAATGGCGGGAACAGCAGCAGGTCGACGTCGTGGTGAGCAACCAGCGGCTGGTCTGCAACGTCGGGGGCCGCGGATGGCTGAGCTTCGACTGGTCGGCGGTGACGGCGATCTACCCGGACCCCGAGCAGTACAACGTGGTCCTCGAGTTCGGTGGTCAGACGTCGCCGCTGTCACTCACCGGTGCGATGGCGCCGGCGCTGGCGACGATGGCCGTGATGCTCACGCACGGGCACGACGCCCTGGCCGGGCACCCGGCCTTGCAGGCACTCCGGGCCTGACACTGGGTTCAAGGGCTGCGGCAGGGACTCAACCGTCACTGGTCAGGACGCCGTGCAGCGCGGCCCACTGAAGCAGCAGGATGGTCTTGCCGTCGACGATCCTGCCGTCCCCGAGCATCGCCATCGCCTCGTCGACCGGCACCTCGAGCACCTCGATCTCCTCGCCCTCCTCGGCGACCCCGCCGCCGGCATCGACGAGGTCCTCCGGTCCGTAGGGGGCGGCGTAACAGTGCACCCGCTCGGTGACCGAGCCGGGGCTCATGAACGCGTCGACCACGTGGGTGAGCTGGCGGAGCCGGACGCCGAGCTCCTCACGCGCCTCCCGCCGGACGGCGGTCTCCGGGTCGTCGGCGTCGAGCAGACCCGCCGCCACCTCGACCAGCATCCCGTCCGGGTGGTCGTTGACGTACGCCGGCCAGCGGAACTGTCGGGTGAGCAGGACCGTGCCGCGCACCGGGTCGTACGGCAGGACAGCGGCGCCGTTGCCCCGGTCGTAGGTCTCACGCTGCTGGGTCGTCCACGAGCCGTCGCGGCCCCGGACGTCGAACGTGGTCCGACGCAGCACGTGCCAGCCGTCCGACGTCACCTCGACGTCCCGGACGACCACGTCGGGGTTGCGGTCGAGGCCACGACCGACCTGGTCGAGACCGGTGCGTCCCCTGCTGTCCGGCTCTGTGGTTCCTCGCGTCGTCGTCACGCTTCGACGCTAGCGGACCGCCCGGCCGAGATCAGTCGTCGGCCCTCATGACGGCGCGATGCTGAGTTCTGCGACCTCGACGACAGCGTCATCCGGCATGTCGGGGTAGTAGTCCTCGCGCAGCTGTCGCCCGAAGCGACGCATGTCGGTGCCCGGTGGCTGATGTGCTTGTTCTGCGGTGAGTGTGTCGAGCCGGTGCCGGTTGACGGCCGTGATCGTCCCGGGTAGTGGTCCAGCAGTGGGGTGGTCGTCGAAGACGAACGTCGCAGCGCCGACCTGCACCGACTCGTTCCACCGGACGGTGGTCACCTTCTCGCCGCTGACGACCGCTCGGTGGTGCTTCTGGTGGAAGTGCACGGTGCGCGGAGCTGTTTCGACCATGCACCCACCCTGCCCGACCGAGCCGACCGTCAGCGATCACAGTCGGCACACCGGCCGTGGACGGTGAGGGCCTCGGCCTGCGCGAAGAAGTCCGCGTCCTGGATCACCGAGAGGCGACGGAGCGGCACTTCCTCGATCCGTCCGCACTTGTCGCAGACGAACAGGTCGTCGCCCGGCAGTAGGTAGACGGCTTCGCCCGGAAGGACCACCTCACGGACCCGGCCGACCGCGACGAGGCGGTGCACCTCCCGGTAGACCGTGGACAGGCTGATCGGATCGCCTGCACCCCGCAGGGATCGGTACAACTCCTGCACGGTCGCGCGACGGACCTCCCGGAGTGCTGCGAGGACGCAGTCCGTGTGCCGGCGCTGTTCGCGGTGCACGACCGAGCCGTCGGTTGCCATGCCCTCATCCTCTCGCGAGAACGACGATCACTATCATTTGGGTTCGCAAAGGGGGTCCCTCGTCCCCTACGGTTTCGATCGAGAACGGTTCTCACAACGATCGGGCCACGTGCCCTGGACAGGACGGATGCCGTGCGCATCAACAGATTCATCGCCTCCGGTGTCGTCGCGGCAGTGGCCGCAGCAGCCCTCACGGGGTGCTCCTCCGGCGGAGGCAACGGCGACGGGAACGGGAAGATCACCGTCGTCGGTGCCGAGAACGAGTACTCGGACGTCGCCGCGCAGATCGGCGGGAAGTACGTCAGCGCGTCGGCGGTCATGAGCGACCCGAACACCGATCCGCACACGTTCGAAGCCAGTGCGAGCGTGGCGAGGGAACTCTCCTCAGCGCAGTTGGTGATCCAGAACGGCGTCGGGTACGACGACTTCATGGCCAAGCTCGAGAAGGCATCGCCGAACTCCGACCGGAAGGTCATCACCGCGCAGACCCTGCTCGGCCTCCCCGACAGCACCAGGAACCCGCACCTCTGGTACGACCCGAAGACGATGCCCGCCGTGGCAGCGGCGATCGCCACCGACCTGGAGAAGCTCGACCCGGCGCACAAGAGCACGTTCGCGCAGAACCTCACGACGTTCGACGACTCACTGCGCACGTGGACGTCCGCGCTGGCCTCGTTCAAGAGCGCACACGGTGGGACCCCCGTCGCCGTGACCGAACCGGTCGCGGACTACGCCCTCGAAGCCGCGGGTGTCGACATCAAGACGCCGTGGTCCCTGCAGGCAGCGATCATGAACGACACCGACCCGTCACCGCAGCAGTCGGCGGCGCAGGACTCCCTGTTCACGAGCAAGCAGGTGAAGGTCTTCCTCTACAACCAGCAGGTGACCGACTCGATCACGGCCCACTACCTGTCGCTGGCACACGCGAACGGCGTCCCGGTCGTCGGCGTGTACGAGACGATGCCGACCGGCTACACCTACCAGCGGTGGATGGAGGCTGAACTCGCGGCGCTCGCGAAGGCCGTCACCGACGGCACCTCGACGGAGAAGCTGTGACCACCACCACCGGAGCAGCCGACGACGGTCGCATCGTCACCGTCCGCGACCTCCACGTCGCCCTCGCCGGACGGACAGTCCTCGACGGCGTCGACCTCGACGTCGCGGCGGGTGACTTCGTCGGCCTCATCGGAGCGAACGGTGCCGGCAAGACCACGCTCCTCCGCACACTCCTCGGCGTCGTCGCGATCACCAGCGGCACCGTCCGCCGACCGGAGCGGGCCGCGGACGTCCACGGCATCGGCTACCTCCCCCAGAAGACGGTGCTCGACCCGGATGCGCCGTTGCGGGCCCGGGACGTCGTCGCGCTCGGTCTCGACGGCGGTCGGCTCGGCCTCCCGCTCCGACGGCGACGGACACACGCCCTCGTCGACGAGACGCTGGAGTGTGTCGGCGCGACGGCGTTCGCCGATCGACGGATCGGTGAACTCTCCGGTGGCCAGCAGCAGCGGGTCCTCCTCGCACACGCGCTGATCAGCCGACCGTCGTTGCTGCTCCTCGACGAACCCCTGGCGAACCTCGACCCCGCCAGCGCCGCCGACATCGTCGCGCTCCTGCACACGATCCGCCGTGACCACGGAGTCGGCATCGTCCTCACCGCGCACGACATCAACCTGCTCCTGCCGGTCCTCGACCGCGTGGTGTACCTCGCCGATGGTCGAGCCGTGACCGGTGTCCCGGCCGAGGTCATCCGCGAAGACGTGCTCTCCGCCCTCTACGGGCGACCGATCCGCGTCATCGATGCCGACGGACGTCTCGTCGTCCTCGCCGACGACCGTCCCGTCACGGCCCCGGCGGGTGTCCCGCGATGAGCGCCTCCGTCGCCGTCGCCCTGTCGGGCTTCGTCAACAGCCCGACGGTCCACTCCGCCCTCGTTGTGGGCGGCTTCGTCGCGGCGGTCACCGGTGTCGTCGGGGTCTTCACGGTGGTCCGCGGGCAGTCGTTCGCGGGACACGCGCTCGCGGACCTCGGAGCCGTCGGCGGAGCCGGTGCGTTCCTCGTCGGCATCAGCCAGCTGTGGGGGTTCGTCGGAGCGGGCGTCCTCGCTGCATTGCTCATGGAGGCCATCGGCACGCACCGACTGAAGGGGCGCGACGTCGCCACCGGGGTCGTCTTCGCCTTCGGACTCGGCCTGACCGCGCTGTTCCTCTACTGGGACACCACGATCGGCGGATCGAGCAACGCGGCCGTCTCGGTGCTGTTCGGTTCCCTGTTCGTCATCGACCCCTCGGTCGTGCCCCCGGTGGTGCTCCTCAGCGTGATCGCGCTGCTGCTCGTCGTCGCCGTCTACCGATGGCTGTTGCTCTCGTCCATCGACCGGGACCTGGCCGTCGCCCGCGGCGTCCCGGTCCGGCTCGCGGGGCTGGTGTTCCTCGTGGCACTCGCACTCGCCGTGGAGCTGTCGTCGCTGACCATCGGCGCGATCCTCTCGACCGCGCTGCTCATCGGCCCGGCCGCCACGGCCCTGCTGGTGACGCGTCGGTTCGGGGTCGCCGTGCTGCTGTCCGCCGGCATCGGCGTCATCGAGACGTGGGCCGGCTGCTTCATCGCGTACGAGAGCTACTACTGGGCGGGGAAGGACGGCAACTGGCCGGTCAGCTTCTGCGTGGTGGCACTCGTCCTCGTCGTCTACGTCGGCGCTCGCCTCGCCTCCTGGTCCGTCGCGCGGAGAGCGGCATCGCGACGACCGGCGGAGCGGGCCCTGCGGATCCCCGCCGAAGCCGGGAAGGTCGCCTGATGTTCTCCGACTTCATGGTGAACACGTGGATCGCCGCCACGATCGTCGGCGTCGTCGCAGGAGTCGTCGGGGTGTTCGTCGTCATCCGCGGCGACACCTTCCTGGCGCACGCGCTCCCCCACGGTGCCTTCGCCGGCGCCGCCGGTGCCGTCCTCGTCGGCATCGACTCGTTGCTCGGCATCGGGGTGTTCGCCGCCGTCGGCTCCCTGCTCGTGTCGGCCCTCGGACGCCGTGGGCGGGGTGACGTCGCCACTGCCCTGACGCTGGCGACGATGCTCGGTCTCGGAGCGTTCTTCCTCAGCCGCTCGAGTGAGTACTCCGCCGAGGTGTTCTCGTTGCTCTTCGGTCAGGTCCTCGGCGTCTCCACCGTGGAGATCGTGCCGATGCTCGTCCTCGGCATCGCCTGTCTCGCCGCCGTCGCCACGCTGTACCGGCCGCTGCTCCTCGCGTCGTTGCTGCCCGCGACCGCACCCGCTCGTGGTGTCCGGCCACACACCATGACCGTGGTGTTCGGACTGATCGTCGCCTGTGCCACGACGACGAGCGTCCCCGTCGTGGGCGCGCTGCTGATGTTCGCCCTGCTGGTCGGCCCGCCGGCGACTGCGCGGACCCTCGCACGACGACCGTCCACGGCGATCGCACTGTCGACCGCGTTCACGCTGATCGTGGTGTGGGCGTCGATCGTGCTCGCGTACGCGACGGACTGGCCGGTCGGCTTCTTCGTCACGGCGCTCAGCGCGCTGCTCTACCTGGGTGCACACGCCCCGCGGATCCGTCGGGCTGCAGCGCCGCGGAGCGTCGCGGCCCTCGCCGGCTGACCGACACGCTCAGCGCTCGTTCGGCGCGGTAGCCCGCCGCCGTCAGATGGCGACTGGCCACTCGGGAGGCTCGGCCCGGCCCGGCGACGGAGGCCTGGCTCCCAGGAGAACGCGTCAGGTGCGGCGCTTGCGGGTGGCCAGGATCCGGAAAGAACTGCGAGGATCGTGCAGTACCGAACGACGGGGAGGCAGAGCAGTGTCGCTGAGCGATCCGGACGGACACTCCGTCACGCATGCGTCGGAGGACCGATGAGAACACTCACCAGCCGGGTGACTGCGGCCTTGGCACTGCTCGTCGCCGTCCCGTTCCTCCTCACGAGCTGCCAGCGAGGACCGACCGTGCAACCGGACGGAGCGAAGAAGGAGGTCGTCGACGTCGTCGACCGAACGACGGAGACGCTGGGCGGGAAGTGGACGGTCCGACGAGGACCGGCACTCGGCAAGTGCCCGGCGTCCGTAGGGACGGGCGGCGTCACCTGGACCTACATCCTCGACCGTGACCAGGTCGGCGACCAGACGGCGGACCGGGCGGCTGTGCAGGAGCTCTGGGGCTCCTCCGGGATCACCGCCTCGGACTACGAGAGCGGCGGGGCGGACCCACTGCGGGGTGTCGTCGGCCACGGTGGACCGACGTGGTCGGTCGAGTTCCTCACCCGCTCCGACGGCTACACCGTACACGGGGTGTCCCGGTGCGCTGACGGGGACTACGAGGACATGCTGCGGCACGGCGAGGGCTGACTTCCGGCCTGCTCGCCGCCGCTGACGCTCGCGAGGAGCCTTCGTCACACCTCGGCGACGGCGCGCAGCGCGGACGCGATGTCGTTCAGGTCCGCGATGAGTCGGTCCCCCTCGTCGGCGTACGCCGGAGCCGATGCTCCAGCGTCACGCCCCCTGCTGCTCGGCCACGGAGCCGAGACCGGCACCGCGAGAGCGCGCAGGTCGTCGCGGGTCCATCGTCGCTCGAGCAGCCTGTGCGCCTCGTCGATCCGCTCCCGCAACTGCGCGGTGGAGGGATCATCCTGAGCAGTGAGGAACGCGACGAGCCGGTCGCCTCGGGCCACGTACTCCCGGAGCTGAGCACGTCGATCACGCACGTCGTACCGGCCACCGCGCAGGAGGTGTCGCCCCAGCCATCCCATGCCCCGATGATCGCACCGCGAGGCTCGGCTCGGTTTCTCCGTCGGTGTGCTCGGCGGAGGTTCCGATCCTCCGTCACCGCCCTCGCACAACCTGGTCACGGGCGGCGGCGTCACCAGCGGGCCGGACTTCGCGCTCACCGTTGCCGCTGAGGTGTACGACGATGCGACCGCGCGACGCGTGCAACTCGCTCTGGAGCACGACTCGCAACCGCCGTTTGATGCTCTCTTGGGCGGCCGATGGTCGATCCGCTACGGAGACTTGGTGATGCGGATCCGTCGCGCGCGCAGCAACAGCGCGATACCCACCGCGTCGAGCATGACGAGCAGGAGGATCGCAGCGTGAGCACTCAGCCACAGCGCCGCGTCGTGCGGGAGCAATTGGGACAGATCGAACGCCCGAATCGCTTCCGATCGTTCTGCGGCCCAGTCACTGGCTGCCGAGTACAAGGCGCAGAAGGCCACGAACACCGCGTTGAACAGAAGGGCGAGCACCCAGATCATCACCACGAGGGCACGTGGAAGGGGTACGGGCGATCTCACCTGACTCATCCCGGAACGATACGAGCGGACGGTTGTGTCCCGGTCACCGATCGCCCGCAGCGCGATGAACGTTTGCGAAAGGTCCCTGCACCAGTCACGAGAGTGACTCGTGCCATCCATCCAGGCATCTGCTACCGGACTCCGTCCGGTTGCACGCAGACTCTCTCCTAACGCGACGTTCAGGTTCAATTCCCGAACCCGCGGTGCCGTTCGCGCTGTGTCGCCGGCCGTCTCCGACCGGCGAGACCGGGCCAGCCTGACGGGGGCAGCCACTTCTGGAAGCGTCGGGCAAGCGCTGCCGCCTCCTCCTCGTTCCGCAAGACGGCGTCGATCCCTCCGTCGTAGACCCCCACGGCCCAGCTCAGGTCGTCGGGCAGCAGGAGGAAGTCGGTGCCGTCGTACTCGTGCACGAGCAGCACCAGGTCAGCGAGCAGACGGTCGTCCACCGGGCCGCGGCGGAACGAGTGCGAAGGGAGTGGACAGTCTGTGTAGTCCTCGTCCTCAGCCTCGTCGATCTCGTGCTCGTCGACGTCGACGTCGACGTCGACGTCGAACCAACCGGTTCCGGTGGCCGAGGCCCATTCCAGCAGTTCGTCGTCGTCTCCCTCGTCGGACTCGTCCAGGACATGCGTGACCCAGGGTCGCAGCGGCGGAACCACCGACAGGACCCGATCACGAACCACCCCCGGCCACGGAGGGTCCTCGACCAAGAGCACCATCCCGGGCTGCCCCGTGAGCTGCTCGACCGACCGGACGATCCCGCGGAAGCGCCTGACCACTGTGCGTCCATCACGGCGGTGGCGCACCGTCTGGCGACCGTCGGGAAGGGTGTGGAACCGCACCCAGTCGTCCGGTCGAGCCTCGCGTGGAGAGTGGCGCCACGTCTCCACACCAGGCCAGCGAGCGTCCCAGAGCTCGAGCAAGGCTGCAGCCTCGGTGGACGCTCCCGGTGCGAGCACGAGCGAGGGAGGAGCCGGCTCGGGGACTGTCATGGCGTGATCATGGCAGGTGTTCGACCGCCGAGCGACTGCAACTGGCAGGTGGCGGATCGCTGATCGGTGGGCCCTGCCGGGATCGAACCGACGACATCCACGGTGTAAACGTGGCGCTCTACCAGCTGAGCTAAAGGCCCCTCGCACCGCTTGCGGCGCACCCCACATCTTACGGGTGCGCCGAGAGCGACGCCGGTCCCCTGACTACGCTCGTCCGCATGCGCCGCTCCCCCGCCGTCGTCGTCGCCGCCGTCCTCTTCGCCCTGCTCACCGGCTGCTCGACCCCCGGTGCCGACACGACGTCGGTCGCACCCCCGTGGCCGCGCCCCACCGACCTGGCACACCGGGCCCAGGAGGCCGGGCTCGAGAACGTCTGGGGCGAACGCCTGGCCGAGCACGTCCACACCCACCTGACGATCACGGACGGCGACACACCGGTCGTCGTGCCGGGCAACGTCGGGCACTCGAAGTCGCAGCGGTTCGCCGCGCAGCTGCACACGCACGACACGTCGGGCATCCTGCATGTCGAGTCCCCGACCCGCCGGTCGTTCACGCTGGGGCAGTTCTTCGACGAGTGGGGTGTCTCCCTCGGGCCGGCACACGTCGGCGGACTGCGAGGGGAGCTGACGGTGTGGGTGGACGGCAAGCGGTACTTCGGCAACCCGCGGTCCATCGAGCTGACGAACCTGCGGCAGATCGGACTCGACGTGACGACGATCGGCGAGGTGCCACACCCGCCGGCAGCGTTCGACTGGCCGCCGCAGTACCACTGACCCGCGGCGCTACCGCCGGCGCGGAGGGACCCTCTCAGGCTTCCTTCGACGCCACCCACCCGAGGTCCAGGTCCCACTCGTCGACCGACCCGGGTCCGAGCTGCCACACGTACTCGTTCTTGAGTTTCCGACCGTCCTCACGGAACGGCCCCGTCCGGTACGGGTAGAACGCCACGGTCGGCAGGGTGCCGTCCGGCGCGGTGCGGATCGCGTTCGAGAAGTCACGGTTCAGCCGCCGGAGTTCGGCGACGACGGCCGGGCGGGCGGGGTCCGCATCGAACGACTCGGCGGACGCGGCGAGCTGGAAGGCGATGTGCAACTGCCGGTTGCCGTGGTCGTCCTCGTAGCTGATCAGCCGGTGGTTCTCGACGGCTTCGAGCAGGACGGGGTCGCCGTAGACGACGTCGCGAACGGCATCGGGCGCGACGACGGCACCGTTGAAGTCGACCGACAGGTCCGAGCGGCCGTAGTGGAACAGCAGCGGCAGGTCGAGTTCCGCCTCGGCGAGCAGGTCCTCGTGCCCGGTCGCCCGCAGCACGGGCTTGAGGTCACGCATCCGCACCACGTGTCCGCGGTCGTGGATGTTGTACCGGATGCGGGGGCTGATGTTCTCGGAGCGGGTGATCGTGACGACGAGCTCGCCGCGGTCGTTCGTCTCGATGAGGTACCCGAACGGGTTGAACTGGAAGACCATCGGCAGGACGCCGTACTCGGACTGCTTCGTCAGCGCGCTCGACAGTGCCGGGTCGGCCGCGATCGCCTTGCGCACCGCCACCGAGAAACCGGTCTCGATCCCCAGGTTGATCTCGAGGTCGCTCGCCCCGTAGGACCCGAGGACGGTGTGCGCGTACTGCTCGATGTGGGCGCGCATGTTCTCGCTGATGCCCTCGCCGCCGAACGCCGCGACGATCGTGTACTCACGCCAGTCGATCCGGTCGTCCTCGAACAGCGCCTTGAGGAACGGCGGGTAGCTGAGGATGACGTACGTGAACCCGGTGCCGAACTCCTGCATCGTCTGCACGATCTTGTCGCGGTCCGGCCCGATCGACTTGATCATCGTGGACTCGGTGAGCGACGCCGTGACGTTCATGCCGGTCGCCCACGCGCCGAGCGAGAACGCGTTGAGCACGAACGGCTGCTTCGCCAGTTCCTTCGAGGTGCGGGCGAACCCGAGCTGCAGCAGCTGCCGGGTCGCCTGGCGCTCGTCCGGGCCGCGCACCCAGCTGGTCGGCACACCCGAGGACCCGGACGACTCGTCGACGACGACACCGCGTCGCGGCAGCCGTCCGTCGAGACACCGCTCCGGGATCGTCCACCGCTTGACGTAGGACTCCTTGTCCATCTCCGGCAGCCCCGAGAACGCCGAGGCGATCCCGCTACGCGTGTCCAGCCGGGAGGAACGCCCCGCGCCCGCCAGGAACGCCCGGTACGCGGGCACCCGCTTCGCCGCGAGCTCCGCCGTCCGCCACGCACGCCACCGCCCGAGGGTCCACCGGAGCGGCTCGATGCCCGGCGCGAGCAGGAACTTGTGCGTCCCGACCCGCGGCATGAACAGTCCGACGACCGCCTCGACGACCCACACCACCGTGAACACCGCCGCGCGCTTCACGAGGCACCGCCGTCCGCAGTCGCGGTGAGCGTCATCGCCGACGCCGGTCGTCGGTGCGCCAGGGGCGGCGGCGCACTCCGGCCGAACCGGAACAGCATCCACGCCATGCGCCCGTCGGACTCGTCGACGCCGGCACGCTCGACGAACGCCGCGTGCGACCGCGGGTTCGTGATGACCGTCCCGAACGGGTGCAGGGCGATCCCCCGCGCGTCGAGGTCCAACCAGATCCGCATGAACGTCCGACCCGCCTCGACGTACTCCGCCGGCGACCCGAACGGCCCCTCGAGCCACCCGAGCTGTCGGACGCCCCGCATCGTCGACAGGTAGACCTTCTTGAAGGTGGCACCGATGCCGGGTGCTTCCCACAGCCCACGGTGCTCCATCGCGAACTTCAGCACCGGCCCCGGCATGAGCATCGTCTCGGCCGACAGCCCGTCGCCGGTGTCCGCCGCCTGGCGCTTCGAGAACCGCAGCCAGTGCAGGATCTCGGTGTGCACCGCGTCGTTCCGCAGGTCGTCGAACAGTGTCGCCTGGTTGACCCGCACGATCTCGTCCACCGTGGCCCGGTCCGCCGTCGTCCGGAACCGGTGTCCGGCCTGCGCCGCGATCGACTCCGAGGCCCGGATCGCGTCGTCGTCGACCAGGGTCGCGTCGTAGGGTCTGCGCGAGGTGCGCCGCGCGAGGAAGCCGTGCAGGGCCTCCCGGTCGGCAGCCGTCGCCGGGCGCGGCGTGAGCGTCACGCTGCCGAGCCGGTGCAGGTGGCCCGCCGGGTCGCGGTCGAGCCGGCCGAAGTCCATCTCGGCATGGTCGAGCGACTCGGTCACCGCGAAGCCGTGCGCCCGGGCCACCAGGTCGAGCCCGGCGAGGAACACGCCGCAGCAGACGTGCCCGAACGGGATCCCGAAGGACTCCGCCGGCAGCCCGCGCCGCAGGTCGTAGAAGACGGTCGCGGTCCGGTCGTCCTCCACCCGCACGACGATGGGCTGCGAGTTGTGCGGTGACGGGTAGTGCCGTGCATCCTCGATGATGCCGGTCCAGGGTGTGGCCATCGGTTCCCCCTCGGTGGTCGTTGCCGCGAGCATACGCACCACCCGTCCACGCCCATGCCCGCGCTGGCATGCCTGTGGACGACGCAGCACCGTCTGGAATGCTGTGGAGGAAGGGCAGCGTGCCAGGACGCAGCCCAGGCGAGCGCACCATGGGCCGAGGCGAGAGCACCATGGACCCAGGCGAGAGCACCATGGACACAGGGGAACGGGGACTTCGATGACGGAACCGTCAGCACCACAGCAGGGCACCGCACGACGCCGGTGGATCGTCGGCGCCGGGGCGCTCGCCGTCGTGGTCGCCGCCGCCGCCACGGTCGCGTGGTCCCTCTCCGACTCCGACCGGGAGGCCCGCCCCACCCCCGCAGTGGCCGTCGCCACCGCCACCCCCACGCCCACCCCGTCCCGCACGCCGCTGCCCGCCGTGCCCGACCGCCCGTCGGACGAGGCGCTCGCCGCACTCCCCCTGGCCTTCCACGACGCCGTGATCGGTCAGCTCCTCGACGGCTCGCAGGTCGACGCTCGGAACGAGTGGACCACCGCGACCCCGAAGTCGCCGCTCGTCCCGCTCTACGCCGCGCCCGACGCCGACGCCGCTCCGGTCGCGACGCTGTCCTCGTCGGTGTCGACGATCAACACGCCGACCGCGACCGCCGTCTGGGGTCGATCGGCCGGCGCGGACGGCGGCATGCTCCTCGTCTCGACGCCGTCCCGGAACCGGACACCGGGCGACGGCGGCGTCGCCGAGGCCCCGAGTTCGACGTTCGCCTGGGCCCGCGCTGCCGACTTCACGCTCGCGGGCATCGACCGGGAGGTCCGGATCGACAACGCGACCTCGACCATCGCCATCGTGCACCGCGACGGCACCGTCGAGACGAGCGAGACCGCACGGCTCGGCACGCCCGACGACCCGACACCGTCGGACACGAAGACGTACATGGAGGCGAACTACGTCGACCCGCAGGTCGGGTACACGCAGGGGCACCCGATCTCGCTGACCGGTGCGCACTCGTCGAAGCTCTCCGGGTACGGCGGCAACGCGGCCCTCACGGCGCTGCACTTCTACCCGGACCCGACAGGCTCCTCGCACGGCTGCGTCCGGATCACGGCCGCGATGACCGATGCGCTCGCGAAGCTGCCGATCGGGACGCCGATCGAGTTCAGCTGAGCAGTTCGCGGACCACCGCGTCGGGGCGTTCGACGTGTGCGAAGTGCCCGCAGTCCTCCAGGAGGACCGTGCGGACGTCCGGCAGGACACCACGGAGACGTGCCAGGTCGTCGACCCGCGCGAACACGTCCTGCCGGCCCGCGACCGCGACGACCGGGCACCGCACCGCGGCCCAGCGCCGAGTGTCGTAGCGCGCGGCCGAGCGGGCCGCGCCGAGGAAGCCGGCCGGACGGAACTCGTCGACGAACGCCTGCAGCACGCTCGGGGGCAGCTGTCGAACGGCGGCGAACACCGGTCCGGCCAGCAGCGGCAGCAGTCCGATCCGGGCGAGTCCGCGCAGGAGGCCCCGGGCGGCTCCACGGGTCACGGCCAGCCCGGCACGCAGCAGTGTGAAGGCCGGCAGCGTCCGCAGGGCCCGGACCGGGTGACGTGCGGCGGCAGCGGTGGCGAAGGTGGTGCCGGAGACGAGGCCGAGGGACCGCACTCGGTCCGGCCGGGTGACCGCGAGGTGGAGGCCGACGAAGGCCCCCATCGAGTGGCCGACCACGTCGACCCGGTCGAGACCGAGGGCGTCGAGGACGTCGACCAGGATCTGCGAGGACTCGTCGACGTCGAGCGGCACGGCCGGTGCCGGCGAGGAGCCCCAGCCGGGCAGGTCGACGAGAACCAGGCCCCGCCCGTCGACGCCGTCGGCTGCGGACAGGAGCGGTGTCCACGTGGTCCATGAACCGGCGACACCGTGCAGGAACAGCAGCGGGCGGGGTCCGGGCCGGTGCTGGACGACCGTCGGGCCGGCACTCGTCGTCACGGTCGTCGTGGTGAGGGCCCACCGTGTCGGGTCGGCGACGACGGGGTACGGCGCGTACCTGTCCGTCTGGCCGGTCCCCACCTGCGGGACCGCGCCGGTGTCGGTGACGCGCACCGTGCCTCCAGTCCGACGTCTCGTGACGTCACCCGGAGTTCGGAACCGACGCCGTCGTGGAGGGGGCGAGGCTCAGCCGACCGGGGCTGATCAGGCGACGGGGACCGGCGCAGCGCAGGCCGCGAGCCGGTCGAGGGCAGCCCGGTACTCCGTCACGTCACGCGCGACACCCGGCTCGGTGATGATCGAGGCCTTGATGCGACCGTTCACGTCGATGACGAAGGTCGCGCGGGTGGCGAAGCCCTTCTTCTCGAGGAAGACGCCGTACTCCTTCGAAACGGCGCCGTGCGGCCAGAAGTCCGCCAGCAGCTCGAAGTCGTAGCCGTTGACCTGGGCGAAGGAGCGGAGCGTCGCCTTCGAGTCGACCGAGATGCCGATCAGCTCGATGCGCTGGTCCTGGAACATCGCGATGTTGTCCTGCAGGGTGCAGAGCTCGTCCGTGCAGGTGGACGAGAACGCGAGGGGGAAGAAGACGAGGGCGACCGGGCGGTGTCCGCGGTGGTCGCTGAGTCGGACGTGCTCACCGAACTGGTTCGGGAGCTCGAAGTCCGGCGCGAGTGAGCCGATCTCCAGAGCCATCGTTGGGGTGCTTCTCTCCCAGGGCGTTGGGTGTGCCCTACGGTTCCACACGTCCACCGGTCGCGGACGCACGGTCGGCCATGCTACGCCGACGTCGTCCGAACGCAAGTGGCGTCCGGTGCGCGTCGCCGTCAGCGGGAGCGTCGGTGCGGGGGCCTAGAGTGGACGCGGCCCGTCCCCGGTCGTGATCCGACCACCGACGGCCCGACATGTCCACCACCACGAGAACGAACGAGGTCAACGGTGACGGTGAACGACCAGGACCCGCGCAGCACCGCAGGAACGGACCAGGACCCGGAGGAGACCGCCGAATGGCGTGAGTCCCTCGACGGCCTCGTCGCTACCCACGGACACCAGCGGGCTCGCGAGATCATGCAGAGCCTGCTGAAGCGCTCGAACGAGCTGCACCTCGGTGTGCCGATGGTCCCGACGACCGACTACGTCAACACGATCGCGCCGGAGGACGAGCCCGAGTTCCCCGGCGACGAAGAGCTCGAGCGTCGCTACCGGCGGTGGATCCGCTGGAACGCGGCCATCACGGTGCACCGCGCGCAGCGTCCCGGCATCTCGGTCGGTGGCCACATCTCGACCTACGCGTCGAGCGCCGCCATGTACGAGGTCGGCTACAACCACTTCTTCCGCGCGCAGGACCACCCGTCCGGCGGCGACCAGGTCTTCTTCCAGGGCCACGCCTCGCCCGGCATGTACGCCCGCGCCTACATGGAAGGCCGCCTGAGCGAGGACCAGCTCGACGGCTTCCGCCAGGAGAAGTCCCACGCCGGTGGCGGGCTGTCGTCGTACCCGCACCCGCGTCTCATGCCGCACTTCTGGCAGTTCCCGACCGTGTCGATGGGCATCGGCCCGATCAACGCGATCTACCAGGCGCAGCAGGCCAAGTACCTGTCCAACCGCGGCATCAAGGACGCCATGGACCAGCAGGTCTGGGCCTTCCTCGGTGACGGCGAGATGGACGAGGTCGAGTCCCGCGGACAGCTCCAGGTCGCCGCGAACGACGGTCTCGACAACCTGAACTTCGTCATCAACTGCAACCTCCAGCGCCTCGACGGACCCGTCCGCGGCAACGGCAAGATCATCCAGGAGCTCGAAGCGTTCTTCCGCGGTGCGGGCTGGAACGTCATCAAGGTCGTCTGGGGCCGCGAGTGGGACGACCTGCTCGCCCGTGACACCGACGGCGCGCTCCTCAACCTGATGAACGCGACGCCGGACGGCGACTACCAGACGTACAAGGCCGAGAACGGTGCCTACGTCCGTGAGAACTTCTTCGGGCGCGACCCGAAGGCGCTCGAGTTGGTCAAGGACTACTCGGACGACCAGATCTGGAACCTCAAGCGCGGTGGCCACGACTACCGCAAGGTCTACGCGGCGTTCAAGGCCGCCAGCGAGCACAAGGGCCAGCCGACGGTCATCCTGGCGAAGACGGTCAAGGGCTACGGCCTGGGCCCGAGCTTCGAGGGCCGCAACGCGACCCACCAGATGAAGAAGCTGACGCTCGACAACCTCAAGCAGTTCCGCGACGAGATGCGCATCCCGATCACGGACGCGCAGCTCGAGGAGAACCCGTACACGCCGCCGTACTACCACCCGGGCAACGACGACGAGGCGATCCAGTACATGCACGAGCGTCGCCGTGAACTCGGTGGCTACGTGCCGGAGCGTCGCACGAAGTACACGCAGGTCAACCTGCCGGACGAGTCGAAGTACCAGGTCGTGAAGAAGGGCTCCGGCAAGCAGGAGGTCGCCACGACGATGGCGTTCGCCCGACTGCTGAAGGACCTGCTCCGCTCGCCGGACTTCGGCAACCGCGTGGTCCCGATCATCCCGGACGAAGCGCGCACGTTCGGCATGGACGCGTACTTCCCGACCGCCAAGATCTACAACCCGAACGGCCAGCACTACACCTCGGTCGACCGCGAACTCCTCCTGGCCTACAAGGAGAGCCCGCAGGGCCAGATCATCCACGTCGGCATCAACGAGGCCGGCGCGATGGCGGCCTTCACCGCCGTCGGCACGTCGTACTCGACGCAGGGCGAGCCGCTGATCCCGGTCTACGTCTTCTACTCGATGTTCGGCTTCCAGCGCACCGGTGACGCGATCTGGGCCGCGGGCGACCAGATGACCCGTGGCTTCATGATCGGCGCCACCGCGGGCCGCACCACCCTGACGGGTGAGGGCCTGCAGCACGCCGACGGCCACTCGCCGCTCCTCGCTGCGTCGAACCCGGCCGTCGTGTCGTACGACCCCGCGTACGGGTACGAGATCGGACACATCGTCCGGACCGGCCTCGACCGCATGTACGGCACGAACGAGGACGGCACGCCGTCGCACTCCGACCCGAACGTCATGTACTACCTGACGGTCTACAACGAGCCGCTCGTGCAGCCGGCCGAGCCCGAGGGCGTCGACGTCGAGGGCATCGTCAAGGGCATGTACCTGCTCAAGGCCAGCGAGCACGACGGCCCGAAGGCCCAGCTGCTCGCCTCCGGTGTCGCCGTGCCGTGGATCCTCGAGGCGCAGCAGCTCCTCGCCGAGGACTGGGGCGTCTCCGCCGACGTCTGGAGCGTCACCAGCTGGGGCGAGCTCTACCGTGACGGTGTGGACGCCGAGCAGCACGCGTTCCTCAACCCGAACGAGCAGCCGCGCACCCCGTACGTCACCGAGCGCCTGCTCGGGACCGAGGGCCCCGTCGTGGCGGTCAGCGACTTCATGCACGCCGTGCAGGAGCAGATCCGCCCGTTCGTCCCGACCGACTACGCCACGCTCGGCGCCGACGGCTTCGGCTTCTCGGACACCCGTCCGGCAGCACGCCGCTTCTTCCACATCGACGGCCCCTCGGTCGTCGTGCGGACGCTGCAGCAGCTGGTCCGCCAGGGCAAGCTCGACGCTTCGGTCCTGCAGCAGGCGATCGACAAGTACCGTCTGCACGACGTGACCGCCGGCACGACCGGCAGCGCGGGCGGCGAGAGCTGACCCGTTGGTGACGACACCACGCACCGACACCGCCGGAGCGCGGGAGGACGACCGGGCACGGGCGCTCTCCTGGCTCCGGCAGGTGTCGGGCGAGCTCTCGACCGCGACGATCAAGCGACTCGAGGACACGCTCCCCTGGTACAGCGAGATGCCGCCGGGCCGACGCTCGGCGGTCGGCATGGTGGCGCAGGCCGGCATCACGTCCTTCATCTCGTGGCTCGAGGGCAGTGCGTCGACCCCGTGGATCGCCGCGGCGGACGTCTTCGGATCGGCGCCACGGGAACTCCTGCGCTCGGTGAGCCTGCAGCAGACCCTGCAGCTCATCCGCGTCGTGGTGACCGTCGTCGAGGAACGCGCCGCCGACGACGAGATGCTGCAGGAGGCGATCCTCAAGTACTCGCGCGACATCGCGTTCGCCGCCGCCGACGTCTACGCCCGCGCGGCCGAGGCCCGGGGGCTCTGGGACGCTCGTCTCGAAGCCCTGGTGGTCGACTCGATCCTGTCGGGTGAGTACGACGACGAATTGCCGTCGCGCATCGCCGCCCTCGGCTGGCACGGACACGGTGAGGTCGCCGTGCTCGTCGGGACCGCCCCGCGGCAGCTCGAGGTCGACCAGGTCCGCCGGACGGCCCGGCACCAGGACGCGGACGTGCTCATCGGCGTGCAGGGCTCCCGACTCGTCGTCGTCATCGGCCGGGCCACCCCGCGGGACGACGTCCCCGAGGGTGAAGAGCCGGTGTCGTTCATGTCCATCGCGCAGGAGCTCGAACCGCTGTTCGGCGAGGGTCACCTGGTGCTCGGCAACGAGGTCCCCGGCGTGGTCGACGCCTCGACAAGCGCCAAGGCCGCCCTCGCCGGCTTCGCGGTCGCACGGGCCTGGCGCGGGGCACCCCGGCCGGCCCTCGCAGACGACCTGCTGCCCGAGCGGGCACTGGCCGGCGACCCGCTCGCCCGGTCGGCGCTGGTGCAGCGGATCTACGTCCCGCTGAAGGACCAGTCGACCGAACTCCTGCAGACGCTCTGGTGCTACCTGGACACCGGGCGCTCCCTCGAAGCGACCGCGCGCGAGCTCTTCGTGCACCCGAACACGGTGCGCTACCGGTTGCGCCGCGTCGCCGACATCATCGGGTGGGACGCCACGCACGCCCGCGACGCCCTGATCGTGCAGTCGGCGCTCATCCTCGGCGCGATGTCCGAATCGGCGTCCACCCGTCGTCGCCCGACCCGGCGGTAGGGGTTCCTACAACGGACCGGCGGAATCCGTGTGGGGAGTCCACACGGGTCCTGCGGGGACAGGCAGACAGGATTGACCGGTGATCGTCGTCGTCGCGCCCGGACAGGGCTCCCAGACCCCCGGCTTCCTCGCCCCCTGGCTCGAGGACTCCGCCGTCCGTGACCGAGTCGGGCAGTGGTCCGAGGCGATCGGCGTCGACCTGGCCGAACACGGCACGAACTCCGACGCGGACACCATCAAGGACACCGCCCTGGCGCAGCCGCTCATCGTGGCCGCCGGACTCGTGACCGCCGACGCCCTGCTCGCCGACGGTCGACGTGACCTGGTCGGTGGGGTCGCCGGACACTCCGTCGGTGAGTTCACCGCCGCTGCCGTCGCCGGCGTCCTCACGCCGACCGACGCGGTGTCCCTGGTCGCCGAGCGCGGCCGGGCGATGGCGGCCGCCGCAGCCCTCGAGCCGACGTCGATGGCGGCCGTCCTCGGTGGCGACGCCGACGAGCTCGCAGCGGCCCTCGAGTCGCTCGGGCTCACCGCCGCGAACCACAACGGCGGCGGCCAGACCGTCGTCGCCGGCCCCGCCGACGCGATCGCCCGTCTCGCCGCCGAGCCGCCCGCGAAGGCCCGGGTCATCCCGCTCGCGGTCGCCGGCGCCTTCCACACCCGCTTCATGGCCCCCGCGGTCGACCGGGTCGCCCCCGTCGCGGCAGCCGCCACCGTGCAGGACCCCACCCTGCCGCTCTGGACCAACGCCGACGGCTCCCGGGTCGAGGACGGCCGGCACTTCGTCGACCTCATGGTCCGTCAGATCGCCAGCCCGGTGCACTGGGACGCCGTGATGTCGTCGTTCCAGCAGGCCGGCGTCACCGGGATCATCGAGCTCGCTCCGGCCGGGGCGCTCGTCGGTCTCGCGAAGCGTGGCCTCCGCGGCACCCCGACCGTCGCGATCAAGACCCCGGAGGACCTGCCCGCCGCGGTCGAGCTGCTCGAGAGCGCCGCCGCCGACACCACCGAGGGCACCCGATGACCGACACGAGCAACACCGGCGACGCCAGCAGCACCAGCGTGACCAGCAGCGCGACCGCCACCGACGGGGCCGACGCGGCCACGGGCCTCCAGTCCGGCACCCGACCGGTCCTGTCCCAGCGACGCGGCCACGAGTTCACCCGCATCCTCGCCTTCGGCGCCGCACGCGGCGAGAACGCCGTCCCGAACGAGGACCTGATCGGCCCGATCGACTCGTCCGACGAGTGGATCCGCCAGCGCACCGGCATCGTGACCCGCATGCGTGCCGGCCGCGACGTCGAGGCGGTGGACCTCGCCGAGACGGCTGCCCGCGAAGCGATCGAGAAGGCCGGTCTGACGCCCGACCAGATCGGTGTCGTGCTCGTCGCGACCGTCACGCACTCGGTCGCCACGCCGTCGTTGGCCTCGCTGCTCGCCGAGCGCCTCGGCGCGACCCCGGCGGCCGCGTACGACATCAGCGCCGCGTGTGCCGGCTACGCGTACGGCATCGCCCAGGCCGACTCGTTCGTCAAGTCCGGCATCGCCGACCACGTGCTGGTCATCGGTGCCGAGAAGCTCAGCGACGTCGTCGACCCGACCGACCGCTCGATCTCGTTCCTCCTCGGCGACGGCGCCGGCGCAGCGGTCGTCGGTCCGAGCGACACCGCCGGCATCGGCCCGAGCATCTGGGGCTCCGACGGCTCGAAGTGGGACGCGATCGGCATGACCGCGACCTACAACGAGTGGGAGGCCGGCGCACCCCGCCCGACCATGCGCCAGGCCGGCCAGACGGTCTTCCGCTGGGCCGTGTGGGAGATGGTGAAGGTCGCCCGTCAGGCACTCGAGGCGGCCGGCGTCCGCGCCGACCAGCTCGCCGCGTTCGTGCCGCACCAGGCGAACATCCGGATCATCGACGAGTTCGCGAAGCAGCTCGGCATCCCGGACACCGTGGCCATCGCCCGCGACATCACCACCACCGGCAACACCTCCGCCGCGAGCATCCCGCTCGCCACACACCGCCTGCTCTCCGAGCACCCGGAGCTGTCGGGCGGACTCGCCCTGCAGATCGGGTTCGGCGCCGGACTCGTGTTCGGCGCGCAGGTGGTCGTCCTCCCCTAGTCCCACGCGCCTCCGGGCGCGGGCGCTGCCCGTGCCCTAGGCTGTCCCACGGTCAAACGACACCCCCCTCAAGGAGAACACTCATGGCCCTGTCCAACGAAGAAGTCCTCGCCGGCCTGGCCGAGCTGATCAACGACGAGACCGGTATCGCTACCGACACCGTCGCCGCAGACAAGTCGTTCACCGACGACCTCGACATCGACTCCATCTCGATGATGACCATCGTCGTGAACGCCGAAGAGAAGTTCGACGTCAAGATCCCCGACGAAGAGGTCAAGAACCTCAAGACCGTCGGCGACGCCGTCGACTTCATCGTCAAGGCCCAGGCCTGAAACGAGCTTCCTGAGCGCCGCGGGCCGCTGACCCTCGAGTCATGGCCCGCGGCGCTCGTCTTGTCCCTCGCAGAAAGAACCGTCGTTCATGACCAAGAGAACCGTCGTCGTCACTGGGATCGGTGCGATCAGTCCCCTCGCTGCGACCGCCAAGGAATCCTGGGCGGCTCTGCTCGCCGGTGAGTCCGGCATCAGCCGCATCGAAGACCCCCGCTACGCCGAGCTCGAGCTCCCCGTCGAGTTCGCCGGCCAGGCGCGTCGCTTCGTCACCGACCAGCTCACCCGTCCCGAGTCGAAGCGGCTCGACCCGTCCTCGCAGCTGTCGCTCATCGCGGCGCGCGAAGCCTGGGCCGACGCCGGCATCGACGCGGAGTCCGTCGTCCCCGAACGGCTGATCGTCGACTGGGCGACCGGCATCGGCGGCGTGAACACGCTCCTCGACGCGTGGGACACCCTCCGTGAGAAGGGCCCGCGTCGCGTCATGCCGATGACGGTCCCGATGCTCATGGCGAACGGCCCCGCCGCCGCCATCGAGATGGAGTTCGGCGCACGTGGTGGCGCCCGCACCTACCTCTCGGCCTGCGCCTCCTCGACGGAGTCCCTGGCCGAGGCCTACCGCCACGTCGCCTTCGGTGACGCCGACATCGTCATCGCCGGTGGTGCCGAGGCAGCGCTGCACCCGCTGCCCCTCGCCTCGTTCGCCGCGATGCAGGCGCTGTCCCGTCGCAACGACTCCCCCGAGACCGCGTCCCGTCCGTACGACGTGACCCGTGACGGCTTCGTGCTCGCCGACGGTGCCGCCGCGCTGATCCTCGAGACCAAGGAACACGCCGAGGCCCGCGGTGCGCACATCTACGCCGAGGTCGCCGGCTCCGGCATCACCTCGGACGCGTTCCACATCACCGCGCCGGACCCCGAGGGCTCCGCGGCCGCCCGTGCCGTCCTGATGGCACTCGAGCACGCCGACGCCAGCCGTGAGGACGTCGCGCACGTCAACGCGCACGCGACCTCCACCCCGGTGGGCGACGTCGCCGAGTACCACGCCATGCGTCGGGTCTTCGGCGAGCACCTCGACTCCGTCGTCGTGTCCGCCACGAAGGCCTCGACCGGGCACCTGCTCGGCGGTGCCGGGGCGATCGAGGCGGTCTTCACGGTCCTGGCGCTCGAGAACCGCGTCGCGCCGCCGACGATCAACCTCACCGAGCAGGACCCGGAGATCGTGATGGACGTCGCGACGGCGCCGCGTGACCTGCCGCAGGGCGACCTGCTCGCGGTGAGCAACTCGTTCGGCTTCGGTGGGCACAACGCCGTGGTGGCGTTCCGTTCCATCTGATCCACCTGCCGGTCAGGAGGCCCGTCCCGCGTCGCGGGGCGGGCCTCCCGTCCGTCCGGGGGCGTTTGCGCGGTCGGTCGGGCCCCTGCCGAGCGGTCAAGACACCCCGCTCACCTCCCGCCGACCGGTCACCACGCGTCGCTCCGGAGGCCCGCAACCGACAGAACCTGACCGCTCGGCGACACCTGACGGGCGCGCCCACCCGGCACGCGCCGACGAGCGGGAGGCTCCGCCAGCCCGGCCCGGCCGCCGAGCGGTCACGACACCCCGCTCATCTCCCGCCGACTGGTCACGAACTGTCGCTCCGGAGGCCCCCGACCGACAGAACGTGACCGCTCGACGACGGAGGCCGGGCGCGCCTAACCGGCGCGCACGTCCCGGAACGCCGAACGCCGCCCCGCAGGACGGCGTTCGGTGTGACGGGAGGAACGTGCGGACTCAGCCGACGCGGTGCAGCCAGACGACGGGGTTGCCCTCGGCCGCGTGGCGGAACGGCTCGAGTTCGTCGTCCCACGCCTGACCGAGGGCGAGCCGGAGTTCCCGGTGCAGCTCGAGGGCGTTGCTGCCGGCGATCTCCATCGCGTAGCGGATCCGGTCCTCGGGGACGACCATGTTGCCCGTGACGTCGGTCTGTGCGTAGAAGACGCCGAGGTCGGGGGTGTGCATCCACCGGCCGCCGTCGGAGTCCGTCGTCGCGTCCTCGGTGACCTCGAAGCGCAGGTGCTCCCACCCGCGCAGCGCAGAGGCGATCGCCGCGCCGGACCCGATCGGCCCGGACCACGTGAACTCGGTGCGGCGCGAACCGTCGAGTGCAGGCTGGTCGAGCCACGAGAAGTTCACGGCGCGGTTCATCGCGCGACCTGCCGCCCATTCGACGTGTGGGCAGAGCGCACGTGGTGAGGAGTGCACGTAGAGCACTCCTGACGTTGACCCAGTCACGATTCCTCCGATCGTCAGGTGCGACTTCCCCATCGACCTGTACAGCGGAGGACCCGTTCGGGACCATCGGTATGCGATTGTGATGTCCCGGAGGACACGCTCATCATGCCAGGTGCCGACTGGGAACGGCAACCATCCGGACCATGTCGGCGGGAGAAGACCCGAAGAACGATCCCGCGGTGGACCTCGGAGCGACTAGGACAGTTCCTGGCGCGGGTAGATGACCTTCTGCACGATGATGATCACCGACGCCGCTGCCGGCACGGCCACGAGCGCGCCGAGCACCCCGCCGATCGTGGCACCGGCGATCGCGGCGATGACCACGAGCGCCCCCGGCACCTGCACCGCCCGCGACATGATGCGCGGCGAGATGATGTACGCCTCGACCTGCATGTACACGAGGTAGTAGATCGCCGCCGCCAGGGCCGTGGCCGGCGACGCGAACAGGCAGAGCAGCGAGATGAGCACGGCTGCGCCCAGGGTCCCGACCAGCGGGATGAGCGACCCGAGGAACGCGAACGACGCCAACAGCACCGGCAGCGGCGCCCCGATGACGAGCAGCCAGATGATGCTGAGCACACCGTTGATGCCCGCCTGGGTGATCTGCCCGACGACGTAGCGGCCGACCGAGGACGTCACCTGCTCGCTGACCTCGACGAAGTTGTCGCGACGCGAGGCGGGGACGAACCGGTAGACCATGGTCTTCAGGCCGCGCATCGAGGCGAGGAAGTAGAGCATCAGGATGATGACGATGAGGGCGCCGGTCAGCCCGGACAGGATGCCGCTGCCCACCGCCAGGATCCCGCCGCCGAGGCTCAGCAGGTTGCCCGGGTTCTCGACGAACTTCTGCACGGAGTCGAGCGCATGGTCGACGTCGAAGGAGCCCTCGAACTGCCGGGCCAGGTCCTGCACCCACCCCAGCTTCGAGATGTCGCCGACGATCTCCGGGAAGTTCTGCACCAGGTTCGTCGCCTGGTTCACCAGGATCGGCACGATCGCGAACACGACGCCGACGAAGGCCCCGAGGACGACGACGACCACGATGAGGATCGCCGCCCAGCGCGGGATGTACCGCTCGAGCAGGTTCACGAGCGGGTCGAGGCCCAGCGCGATGAACAGCGCGACGCCGATGTAGACCAGCACCGTGCTGAGTTCGTGGACGAGCGTCCCGGCCAGCAGCGCGACGAGTACACCGATCGCACCCATGAACCCGATGCGGAAGGCGTTGACGCGCACGCCGGTGCCCGCGCGGCTCACCTCGAACATCACGTTCGGGGTGGGCGCGTGGCTCGTGTCTTCGGGCGGACGCTTCTTGGACGGCAGGTGCACGTAGGGCGGGCGGGACTTGAACCCGCGAATCGTTCGGTTATGAGCCGACTGCCTTGACCAGCTTGGCTACCGCCCCTCGGGGGCCGAGGCCACCGGCTCCCCACGATACAGCGCCTCGAACGTCGAGAGGGTGCGGTTGATGTCGTGTGCCTCGATCATGGTCAGGCTGCGCTGCCGCATCGCCTGGTACTCGTCGTCCGGAGCGGTCAGCACCGAGGTCAGCTTCGCCGCCAGGTCGTGCTCGTCGCCGGGGGTGAACAGGTACCCGTTGCCGTCGATCAGGTGCGGCAGCGCCATCGAGTCCGCCGCGACGACGGGCAGCCCGGAGGCCATCGCCTCGAGCGACGAGATGCTCTGCAGTTCCGCCGTCGACGGCATCACGAAGACGGTGCCCTCGGTGAGCGTGCGGAGCTTGACCTCGTCGGACACGAACCCGAGGAAGCGGACGCGGTCCTCGACCCCGATCTCCTTCGCCAGCGCGGTGAGCTTCGGGATCATGTCGCCGTCGCCGACGATGGTGAAGCGGGCGTCGAGCGAGGCCGGCAGCAGCGGGAGCGCCCGGACCATGACGTCGAGGTTCTTCTCCGGAGCGACCCGGCCGACGAAGACGATGTCGTTGCCCGCCGGTCGCCCGCTCGCCGGCGTGTAGCGGGTGGCGTCGACGCCGCACGAGATCGCCAGGACCGGCTGCCCGGCGATGGCGTCGCGCAGGTAGTCCGCCGCGAGCTCGGTCGGGGTCGTGATCGCCTCGGCCAGACGGTAGGTCTTGGCCGCGTCCGCCCAGGCGATCTTCAACGCGAGGGGCGTCGTGCGCTTGCCGAACGGCGTGTACTCGAGCAGGTTCTCCGGCATGAAGTGGTTCGTGCCGATGATCCGGATCCCCCGGTCGTGCGCTTCGCGGGCGACGCCGCGACCGACGACGATGTGGGACTGGATGTGGACCACGTCGGGCTGCAGCGCGGCGATGATCGGTGCGGTGTGCTTGCGGACCGTCCAGGGCCAGGCGAAGCGGTACCACTCGTGGGCCGGCCACCGGTACGAGGCCAGCCGGTGCACGGTGAGCGTCACGCCGCGGTACTCCTCGTCGAACGACCCGGCGTGCCACCGGTTCCACGACGGCGCGATGATGTGCACCTCGTGCCCACGGGCGGCGAGGCCGAGCGCGAGCTCCTCGGTGAAGGTCGCGGCCCCGTTGACGTCGGGCGCGAAGGTGTCGGCGGCGATGAGGACCCGCAGCGGCCGTCGCCCTCCGGTGGCGGCCGTGGTGTCGGTCGTCTCGGTCGTGGCGTCTGCTGACACGGCGGGGGTCGTCCTCTCGTCGCGAACGCCGGCGCGCGTGGTGGTCGCACGCCGGTCTGGTCGGTTCGGAACGCTACCGCACCCCTCTGGCCGCCCACCTCAGCCGCGCGGCGGACCCGCGTCATCCCCTGGTACCGCACCGACCGTCGGACGCGGGTGGGCTGTCGGACGGGAGGCGCGCCTCCCGTCCGCCGTCACCGGCGCGAGTCGGGGTGGTGCTTGGCCAGCAGGAAGACGCCGGTGATCGCGATCGCACCGGCGACGAGGAAGCCGATGCCGGCTCCGACGGGTGCGCCGGCGGCCTCGTCGAGGACGATCACGCCGATGCCCACCGCGACGATCGGGTCGACGACCGTGAGCCCCGCGATGACGAGGTCGGCGGAACCGCTCGAGTAGGCGTTCTGCACGAAGTACGCGCCCACGGCGGACGCGACGACGACCCCGACGATGGCGAACGCGGTGACCCAGTCGAAGGTGCCGTTGACGATGCGGTTCAGCGTGACCTTCGCCAGGGTCGCGACGAAGCCGTAGAGGATGCCGGCACCGATGATGTAGTAGAGGGCGTTTCGGCGCTTGGCGACCAGGCGGAACGAGATCACGACGAGGGTCAGGACGACCGCCAGGACCACCAGCACGGTGATGAGCTGACCGCGACCGATCGGACTCTCGCGACCGTAGAGCGCGGCGATGAGGACGAAGAGGCCCACACCGCCGATGCAGGTCCACACGGCTCGACGCGCCTGGGTGCCGAGCGGGACGCCGGTGCTGCGCGACGAGAACCACGTCGTGACGACGAGCGCCACGGCGCCGAGGGGCTGCACGACGATGAGCGGCGCGTACGTGATGCTGACGAGCTGCAGGACGATCGCGGCACCGAGCATGATCGTGCCGAGCACCCAGTTGCCGCTGCCGAGGAGCGCGAGCACGTGACGGACCGACAGCCCCTTCGACTGCTGGCCGAGGCGCGCTTCGACGCGCTGGACCCCACGGCTCTGGAACTGCGCGCCGAGCGACAGGAACACGGCACCGACGAGGGCGACGGGGATCATCAGCGCCTGGAACGGGGTCAGGTTCTGCACCACGTCGGGGATCTGCAGGTCCGGGGTCACGCGTCGAGGCTATCCGACGCGCGAAGATATCCTGGCTGCATGGCCGTCCTCCCGATCCGGATCACCGGTGAACCCGTCCTGCACGCCCCCGCGACCGAGGTCACCGTCTTCGACGACGACCTGCGCACGCTCGTCGCCGACATGTTCGAGACGATGGACCTGGCGCCCGGCGTCGGGCTCGCCGGCCCGCAGGTCGGGGTCGGCCAGCGGCTGTTCGTCTACTCGTGGACGGACGACGACGAGGTGCTGTGGCGCGGCGTCGCGGTGAACCCGGTGCTCTGGACCAGTCCCGCGGTGCCGGAGTCGATCGAGGAGCTCGACGAGGACGACGAGTCCGAGGGCTGCCTGTCGGTGCCGGGTGAGCGCTTCCCGCTCCGACGGTCCGAGGGTGCGCTGCTGCGGGCGTTCGACGAGCACGGCGAACCGTTCGAGATCGAGGCGCACGGGTGGCTCGCCCGCGTCTTCCAGCATGAGTACGACCACCTGGACGGCGTGCTGTACGCGGACCGGCTGGTCCACCCGTACGCCAAGCAGGTCCAGAAGGCGATCCGGAAGGCCAGCTGGGGCGGGCCCGGCCAGTCCTGGCTGCCGGGACGCGACCACCCCGAGGGCTGAGCACGCCGCCGGCTGGGTACGCCGCCGGGCGGGTACGCCGCGGACTGGGTACGCCGCCGGGCGGGTCCGCCGCCGGCTGGGTGCGCCGCCGGGCGGGGTCAGCCCCGGTGTGCCGCCAGCGCGTCCCGCAGCCGGTCCATGTCCGGGTGACCCGGGCAGTACCGCTCGAGACCGGCCGCCAGGTCCGCCTGCTCGGTCGACTTCACGGGTGACCGCCACGGACCGGTCCCGCTGACCGCGCAGCCCGCGGCGAGTTCCTCGAGCGTCGCGGTACCGCGAGCCGCGTCGAGTGCGGACTGCTGCTGCGCCGAGGGGACGGTGCCGGTGATGGGCGCGGCCGTGCACGAGGTGCGACCGTCCTCCCACACCGCGGACGAGGTCGTGTAGGTCTCGACGGACGGGCCGTTCCCGACCGTGCAGGTGAACGCGAAGACGATCGGTGACGTGCCGGTCGGCCCGGACCCACCGGACGCCGACTGGCTGGTGGCGGCGGACGGACCGTCGGCCGCTTCGGCGCGGGCACCGGTCTCGGTCGACGAACACCCGGTCAGCGCCGTCAGGGCGACACCGAGCGCGAGCACGGCGACGAGCGTCGCGGGGCGTCGAGGTCGGAGGGGCACCTGTGGACGTTAACAGCTTCCGACAGCATGCCGGCTGTGGAAGCGCAGCACGACGCCCGGGAACCGCGGGCGGGTAGCCGCAGACTGCAGGCAGCAGGCAGCAGGCACACCCGCACGCCAGCACGCCGGAGAAACGAGAAGGCCCCCACCCCGGAGGGTGAGGGCCTGTCGCTCCCCGAGTTGGACTCGAACCAACAACCTGCCGGTTAACAGCCGGCTGCTCTGCCAATTGAGCTATCGAGGATCACTGCGGCTCCGCTGGAAGGCGGTTGAACAGCGGGTAACAGCATAGCAGCAAACGTCCAGCGTCCCGCGCATCGGTCGCGCATCCCGGGCGTGCCGCCGAAGGTGAAGCGGAGAACCCCCGGTCAGGCAGGGTTCGTCAGTAGCCGGCCACCGGGTCGACGACCCCCACGAACCCGGTGCCGTCACCGCCCAGGAACGCCCGGACGTTGTTCCCGACCCGCTCGGCCAGCAGCGGTGCGACCATCTCCGGGGTGTCCGCCTGGTGCGGGGTGATGAGCGCGCCCGGCTCGTCCCAGAGCGGGTGTCCGTCCGGCAGCGGCTCCGGGTCGGTCACGTCGAGCCCGGCAGCGGTGATCGCTCCGGACCGGAGCGCGTCGACGAGTGCATCGGTGTCGACCAGCCCGCCGCGGGCGATGTTCACCAGGCGCGCGTGGTCCGGCATGATCGCGAACTGGTGCGCTCCGAGCAGCCCGGACGTGTCCGAGGTCATGGCCGCGGCGACCACGACCACGTCGGCGTCGGGCAGGACCGCGTCGAGCTGGTCGGTCGTGACGGTGCGCTCGGCTCCGGGCACGGGCTCCGACGACCGCCGGACGACGGTCACCCGTACGTCGAACGGTGCCACCAGCCGCAGGTACTCCAGAGCGATGCCCCCGGCGCCGACGAGCACCACGTGTCGCCCGTACAGGGACATGCCCTCGGGCTCCCGCGACCAGGTCGTGGTCCGGGCACGCTTCTGCAGCACCCGGAGCGTCGCGAGGGTCAGCGCGAGCGCGTGCTCCGCGACCGGCTCGGCGTACGCGCCCTTGGCCGAGGTGAACAGCACACGGTCACCGTGCTCGGCGATGAGGTGCGCGAGCGCGTCGACGCCGGCGAACGGCAGTTGCACCCAGGTCACCCCCGGCGCGGTGGTCAGGGCCTGCTGGAGGCCGTCCGGGTCGCCGGCGTCGAGCCACACGATCCCCCGGGTGTCGTCGCCCAGGGCGGTGAGGGTGCCGCCGGCGCTCCGGACGGCGTCCTCGTGCAGCGCGGTCGCCGTCGGCAGGATCGTCACCGACCCGGACTCCGGCGTCCCGACCGGCAGGGGCCGCCCGGCATCGGTCACGACCGCACGGTGACCCCGCGCCTGCTGCTGCTGCTCGCTCATGCCTGTCCCACCACTCATGCCTGTCCCACCACTCATGCCTGTCCCACCACTCATGCCTGGCGCACCCCTCCGCGGCCGGCCGTCGCCGGCTTCCGCTTCACCGGTCGCGACGCCGTCGCCGCGAGCGTCCGGACGTACGGGTCCAGCGGGTTGTCGAGGACCTCGTCGAACGTGCCGAGCCCGACCAGTCGGCCGGCGCTCATGATCGCGACCCGGTCGGCGAGGGCACGGGCCTCCCGCAGGTCGCTCGAGACGACGATCGCGGCGAACTGGCGGTGCCGCTGGAGGCCGGCCAGGGCCTCCAGGACGGACTGCCGGACGAGCACGTCCACACCGCGGGCGGGCTCGTCGGCGACGAGCAGCTGCGGCTCGAGGACGAGCGCCCGGGCCAGGGCGACGCGCTGGCGCTGTCCGCTGGACAGCTCCCACGTGTTCAGCCGGAGCACACCGAGCGGCAGGTGCACCGCGTCGACCAGGCGGGCGACGATGAGGCCGGCTTCCTTCCGGTCGAACCGGCGGTCGCGGGCGTAGATCGGTTCGGCGATCGCCTCGCCGACGAGCAGGTCCGGGCGCAGCCGGTCGGCGCCGTCCTGCGGCAGGTAGCCGATCTGCCCGGTCAGGCGCGTGTAGCGGCGGGACGACTGCCGGAGCCGACGCGTCGGCTGGCCGAGCACGCTGAGTTCCCCGCCGACGATCCGTCGACGGTGCGCGCCCTCCCCCTCGCCGTGCGTGCCGAGCTGGCCGGCGACCGCGGCGGCGAAGGTCGACTTCCCCGAACCGGACTCGCCGAGCACCGCGAGGATCTCGCCCCACCCGAGCGTCAGGCTCACGCCGTCCACCGCGCGGATCGGGTGCTTCACCGGCCCGCCCCGGTACTCGATGCTGACGTCGTCCGCGATGACGGCCGGACCGTTCTCCCCGGTCATGGAACCCCTTCTCCTGCCGCGTGCGCCCTGCCGCGGTCCACACCGGACGGGAGGCCCGGACCACTCGTCCGCGCGACGTGCGTCGCGGACGTGGCCGGGCCTCCTGGCTGGTCGGGGTGCACCCGACGGTGTGTCACCGTCCGGTCAGGCCCCGGCCTGCTCCAGTCGCTCCAGCGTACGCCGTCGCTCGGCCTGCTCCGTCGGGTCCGGCACCGGCAGCGACGCGAGCAGCCGCTGAGTGTACGGGTGCTGCGGGGCGCCGAGGACCTCGGCCGTGGTGCCGGTCTCCACCAGGTCACCGCGGTAGAGCACAGCGATCCGGTCGGACAGGGCGCCGACGACGGCCAGGTCGTGGCTGATGAACAGCGACGCGAACCCGAAGTCCTGCTGCAGTTCGAGGAACAGCTCGAGGACGCGGGCCTGCACCGACACGTCGAGCGCACTCGTCGGCTCGTCGGCGATGAGCAGCTTCGGCCGCAGCGCGAGCGACCGGGCGAGCGAGGCGCGCTGGCGCTGGCCGCCGGAGAGCTCGTGCGGGTACCGGTCGCCGTACGCTGCGGGCAGCTGCACGGCCTCCATGAGTTCGTCCACCTGCTTGCGCGCGGCACGGGGTGACGAGGCGACCCCGTGCACGACCAGCGGTTCGGCGACGCACTCGGCGATCGTCAGCAGCGGGTTGAACGACGTCGCCGGGTCCTGGAAGACGAACCCGATGTCCTTCCGCAGTCGCTTGAAGTCCCGCTCCTTGTACCCGAGCATCTCGGTGCCGAGCACGTTGAGCGATCCACCGGTGATCTTCGTCAGCCCGGCGATGGCCCGGCCGATGGTGGTCTTGCCGGAGCCGGACTCCCCCACCAGACCGAGGACCTCGCCGGGTCGGATCGCCAGGTCGACGCCCTTCACCGCGCGGAACGCCGGCGAGCCGAGTCGACCCGGGTACTCGATCTCGAGCCCCGTCGCGGACACGACGGGCTCGACGTCCTCGGTGACGAGCGCGCGGCGGGCGACCCCGGTCGACGCCTCGAGCCGCGGCACGGCTGCGAGCAGGCGCTTCGTGTAGTCGGCCTGCGGGGCGGCGAAGAGCTGCTCCACGGGGGCTTCCTCGACGACCTCGCCCTGGTACATCACGGCGACGCGGTCGGCCAGGTCGGCGACGACGCCCATGTTGTGCGTGATGATGACGATCGCGGCGCCGAACTCGTCGCGGCACCGGCGGAGCAGGTCGAGGATCTCGGCCTGCACGGTGACGTCGAGGGCGGTGGTCGGCTCGTCGGCGATGATCACGCTCGGCTCGAGGGCAAGCGCACTGGCGATCACGACGCGCTGCTTCTGCCCGCCGGAGAACTGGTGCGGGTAGTGGTCGACGCGTGTCTCCGGGTCGGGGATGCCGACGCGGCGCAGGTAGTCGATCGCCTTGGCGCGGGCCTCCTTCTTGGAGACCCCACCGTGGGCACGCAGGCCCTCGGCGATCTGCCACCCGACGGTGAAGACCGGGTTCAGCGCCGTCGACGGCTCCTGGAAGACCATCGCACCGGCCGTGCCGCGTAGCTCGCGGAGCTTCTGCGACCCGACCGCGACGACGTCGGTGCCCTCGAGCATGACCACGCCGCCGAGCGTCGCCGTCTCCGGCATCAGCCGGAGCATGCTCCGCGCGGTGACCGACTTGCCCGAGCCGGACTCGCCGACCAGCGCGAGCACCTCGCCGGGGCGGACGTCGAGACTGACGCCCTTGACCGCGTCGACGGCGCCGCCGTCGGTCGCGAAGGTCACCGTGAGGTCGTCGACGACGACGACCGGGTCGGCCGCCGTGCGGCCCGAGCCGGCCGGGAGGCCCGTGGTGCTGCCGTTCATGCTGCTGCCCCTTCCGCGTCGGTCGCCTTGTCGCGCGTGGAGACCAGCTGCTTCAACCGCCGGCGGGCACGCAGGCGGGGGTCGGAGATGTCGTTGAGGCTCTCACCGATGAACGTCACGCCGAGGACGAGCAGCACGATCGCGATGCCCGGGTAGACGCCCGTCCACCAGACGCCGCTGGCGACGTCGGACAGCGCCCGGCTGAGGTCGTAGCCCCACTCGGCGCCCTGGGTCGGGCCGATGCCGAACCCGAGGAAGCCGAGGCCGGCCAGGGTGAGCACCGCGTCACTGGCGTTCAGGGTGAGGATCAGCGGCAGGGACCGCGTCGAGTTCCGGAGCACGTGCCGCGTCATGATGCGCCACGGGTTCGTGCCGATGACCCGAGCGGACTCCACGAAGGCGTCGTTCTTCAGGCGCACGGCCTCGGCGCGGACCACCCGGAAGTACTGCGGGATGTAGACCACGGTGATCGAGATCGCCGCCGCCGTGATGCCGCCCCAGTAGGTTGACCGGCCGCCGGAGACCACGATCGAGACGACGATCGCGAGCAGCAGCGACGGGAACGCGTAGATGGCGTCGGCGACGACCACGAGCACACGGTCGAGCCAACCGCCGATGTACCCGGACACCATGCCGAGCAGGACACCGATCGCGATCGAGACGACCACCGCCACGATGACGACGAGCACCGCCGTCCGCGTGCCGTAGAGGACCCGGCTGAACACGTCGAGGCCACCGACCGTGGTGCCCCAGATGTGCTCGGCGCTCGGGGCACCGGTGCGCGGGAAGTTCGTGCCGTCGGCACCCTGCTGGTCACCGAAGCCGTACGGCGCGATGAGCGGGGCGAACACCGCGACGAGCAGGTACACGGCGCAGATGACGACACCGACGATGAGCATGGCGCGCTGCCATCCGGTGCTCCGGCGGAGCTGGACGACGACGGGGAGACGCTTCCAGAGCGGCTCGTGGCGGTCGACGAGGGTGATGTCGGACATCGTCAGAACCTCACTCTCGGGTCGATGAGCGCCGCGACGACGTCGACGACGAAGTTCGTGACGGCGACGATCACCGCCAGCATCGCGACGATGCCCTGCACGGCGACGAAGTCACGGGCGGACAGGTACTGGTTGAGCTCGAAGCCCAGGCCGCGCCAGCCGAAGGTCGTCTCGGTGAGGACCGAGCCGCCGAGGAGCATCGCGATCTGCAGACCCATCACCGTGATGATCGGCACCAGGGCCGGTCGGAAGGCGTGCGTCCGGACGAGTCGGGACTCCCGCACACCGCGGGAGCGCGCGGCGTCGACGTACTCGGAGCCGAGCGAGCCGATCATGTTCGCGCGCACCAGGCGCAGGAAGATGCCGGCCGTCAGCAGCCCGAGCGTCAGCGCCGGCAGGACCGCGTGCTGCAGGACGTCGCTGATGATCTGGCCGTTGCCGGTCCGGATCGCGTCGATGAGGAACACCCCGGTCGGGTTGTCGATCCGGTCCAGGATCAGCTGGACCCGGGTCGACGCCCGGTCGCCGAGCGGCAGCCACCCGAGCCAGACCGAGAAGACGAGCTTGAGCAGCAGGCCACCGAAGAACACCGGCGTCGCGTAGGTCAGGATCGCCAGGGCACGGAGCAGGACGTCCGGCCACTTGTCGCGGAGGTACGCGGCGAGCATGCCGAGCGGGATGCCGAGCACGAGGGCGACGATGAGGGCGTAGAACACCAGCTCTGCCGTCGCGCCGCCGTACTGCAGGATGATCTCGGTCACCGGGCGGTTGTCGGTGACCGACGAGCCGAAGTCACCGCGGACGATCTGCCCGAGGTACTCGATGTACTGGACGATCACCGGGCGGTCGTAGCCCGCGGCGTGCAGGCGTTCCTGCAGCTGCGTGGGCGTGAGCCGTCCGCCGACCGAGGCGGTGATGGGGTTCCCGACGACACGCATCAGGAAGAAGACCAGTGTCACCAGGATGAACACGGTCGGGAAGATCAGGAGGAAGCGGATGAGGATGTACCGGCCGAGTCCGCCGCCCTGTCCCTTGGCACGTCGCTGTGCCTGGGGTTTCGTGGGCTCGGTCTCGATCGCCTCTGGGTTCGTGAGGGTCACGGGGTCTGTGCCTTTCGCATGACGCCGAGAGGGGGGGGGGGGGGGGGGGGGGCGCCCGCCCGGCCGGGGGGGGGGCGCGAGATCGGGCGGGCCGCCCCGCCGCCCCCCCGGCCGGTACGGCGCGGGGGGGGGCCGGGGGGGGGGGGGCGGGGCCCCCCCCGCGGGGGGGTGGGTGGGGGCCGGGGGGTCTGCCCCTCCCCCCCCCCCCCGGGGGGGGCCCCCCCGGGGGGCCCCCCCCCCTTCCGTGCGTCTGGTTACTTGGTGATGGTCCCGTAGCGGAACTTGAAGGACGCGTCGAGGGTGACACCCTTGACGTCCTTGCCGGCCACGGCGACCGACTTGCCCTGCAGGAGCGGGAGGGTCGAGATCTGCTCGGCCTCACGCTGCTGGGCCTTCTCGATGATGGCGGCGCGCTTGTCGGTGTCCGACTCTTCCTGCTCGTCGGCGATCAGACCCTGGATGGTCGGGTCGTCGTAGTGGTTCTGCACGAAGTTGTCCTTCGTGAAGAACGGCGAGAGGTAGTTGTCGGCGTCCGAGAAGTCCGGGAACCACCCGAGCTGGTACAGCGGGTAGGCGTCCTTCGTGCGCTCGACCGCGTAGGTCGTGTAGACCGTGGACTGGATGTTCACGGTGAACAGGCCGGTGTTCTCGAGCTGGGTCTTGAGCGTGGCGTACTCGTCGTCCGAAGCCGAGCCGTAGTGGTCCGGCGAGTACTGGATGTCGAGCTCGATCTTGCCCGAGACGCCGGCGTCCTTGAGCGTCTTCTTGGCCTTGTCGACGTCCGGCGCACCGTTGCCGTCACCGTAGAGCGACTTGAACGGCGTCGCGGCACCGGTCAGGCCGTCCGGCACCATCGAGTAGACGGGCGTGTAGGTGTCGTTGTAGACCTCCTTGGCGAGCTCGTCGCGGTCGACGACGTCGGCGACGGCCTGGCGCACGGCCAGTGCCTTCGCTTCGTCGGCGTCGCTCTGGCCGGTGCCGAAGGGCTGCGTCTTGAAGTTGAAGACGACGTAGCGGATCTCGCCGCCGGGGCCGTCGATGACCTGCAGCTTGGAGTCCTTGCGGAGCGACGAGATGTCCGTCGGCGTCAGGGAGCGGTACGCCACGTCGACGTCGCCCTTCTGGACCGCGAGCTTGAGGTCGGTCTCCTTGGTGAAGTACTGGGCGGTGACGTCCTTGGTCTTCGCCTTGTCGAGGACACCGTCGTACTTGTCGTTCGCCTCGTACGCGATCAGGTCGTTCTCCTTGTAGGAGGTGATCTTGTACTGGCCGGCGAAGGCGTTGCCCTTGACGATGTCGTCGGCGCTGGTGAGCTTCGTCGCCGAGAAGACGTCCTCGTCGACGATCGGGCCGGCGGGGCTCGAGAGCACCTGCGGCCAGGTCTGGTCGGCGTGGTCGAGGTTGAAGACGACCGTCGTGGCGTCCGGGGTGTCGATGCTCTTGAGGTTCGCGAGCAGCGACCACGGGCCGTTGTCGTTCTTGATCTTCAGGTCGCGCTCGAACGAGAACTTGACGTCGCTCGAGGTGAGCTTGTTGCCGTTCGCGAACTCGAGACCCTTCTTCAGGGTGACCTTGTACGTCGTCGGGTTCGTGAACTCCGCCTTCGTGGCGATGTCCGGCTCGACGTCCGGGCTGCCCGTCGGGGTGTTCATGAGGAACGGGAAGACCTGGTTCTGCACGGCGAACGAGCCGTTGTCGTAGGAACCGGCCGGGTCGAGCGAGGTGACCTTGTCGGTCGTGCCGATGATCAGGCCGTTGAGGTCGCCGGAGCCACCGCTGGTGCCGCCTGCGCAGCCGGTGAGCACGAGCGCGGTCGCTGCGGCGCCGGCGCCGAGTGCGAGGGTGCGCTTGCCCCATGTGGAAACGGATGCCATGTCCGATTGCCTCTCTGATGTGGTTGCAAGAGTCCTGGGACCGAGTGGAACGGGCTGTGACCGGTCGCAGGGACGTTCAATGGTCACACCCTGCCAGACATCGGGAGGCCCCGGGGGCGGATTGTTTACACCGCTGTAACGCAGGATCGCGGCTCAGAGCGCAGGATCGGAGGCAGTGTGTCCGGCGCGGCGCGCAGCTTCCTTGCGCCGTGACGACAACTGTTGCGTCCAGCAACTCCCCGGTTCCGCGGGGCTCGGAGCCGCTCGGCGGCGCACCCGACGGCCCGCCGTGCTCCGCAGGAGGACGGCCGAGGACGCGCTGTTCAGGCGCCGGGGGTGTCCGCGCGGAGCCGCATCCGCTGGGCGTCGAGGTCCATCAGCTGACGCTGCACGTCTGTCCGACGCTCCTGGTCGGACGGATCCGTGCGCTGCAGTTGTCCGAGCAGCGAGGCCTTCCGCGCGAGCAGGTCCCGTTCGACGAGGGCCACGACGATGCCACGGCAGTAGATCGCCAGGTCCTCGTCGGAGCGAGCCGGGATCGGCGCGAGCGCGAGCTCCTGCACGAGCGACCGGAACGGCGCCGGCACGTCGCTGAGCAGCTTGTCGAGCCAGGCCCGGTCCCCCACCGCGTCGATGTTCGCCACGACGGCGTCACGGACGACCGAGAGCATCCGCGCCGAGAAGGTCGCCGAGGCCGCCAGCGCGAGCAACGGGACGCCGACCGACTGCGGCTGCTGCACCATCGCCATCACGGCGTCGCGCTCCATCCGTGCGATCGGGTCGTCCGGCAGCGACCGGATGCTCGCCTGCGGTTCGTCCGGCAGGTCGCGACCGTCGCCGTGCCGCCCGGATCCGTCGGTGCCGGAGCCGTTGGTCCCGTTGCCGGAACCGTTCTGCCCGGCGTTGGACGAGCCTCCTGATCGAGCGCCCTGCCCAACGTCAGACGGACGCCGACGGGCCGTGGCGACCGCCCGACGCACGTCCTCGATGTCCATGCCGAGCCACCCGGCCGTGTTCCGGATGTAGCCGTCCGCAAGGGCGCGGTCACGGATGTCGGCGATGACGGGCGCGCTCTCGCGGAGACCGCCGACGCGGCCCTCGACCGTGTCCAGGTCGTGGCCGTCGAGCCGGCGACGGATCATGAACTCGAACATCGGACGACGGTTCTCGACCAGACGGCGGATCGCGTCGTCGCCCCGGGCCAGACGGAGGTCGCAGGGGTCGAGACCGCCCGGGGCGACCGCGACGTAGGTCTGCGACGCGAACCGCTGTTCCTCGGCGAAGGCACGGGAGGCGGCGCGCTGCCCGGCCTCGTCCGGGTCGAACGTGAAGACGATCTGGCCGAGCTGCGAGACGTGCTGTCCGGCGGAGTCGCCGAGCATCGGGCGCAGGACCTTGATGTGGTCGACGCCGAAGGACGTGCCACAGGTGGCGACCGCGGTCGTGATGCCGGCGAGGTGGCAGGCCATCACGTCGGTGTATCCCTCGACGATGACGACCTGCTTGCCCTTCGCGATCTCCTTGCGGGCGAGGTCGAGCCCGTAGAGCACCTGGCTCTTGTGGTAGATCGGGGTCTCCGGCGTGTTCAGGTACTTCGGGCCCTTGTCGTCCTCGAGCAGCCGCCGGGCGCCGAAACCGATCGTCGCCCCGGTGACGTCGCGGATCGGCCACATCAGGCGGCCGCGGAACCGGTCGTACGGGGAGCGGTCCCCCTGGCTGACGAGTCCGGCGGCGACGATCTCGTCGATGCTGAACCGCAGCCCGCGCAGGTGGTCCTTGAGCGCGTCGAACGACTTCGGCGCGAAGCCGACACCGAAGTGCTGCGCGGCGGCCGGGTCGAAGCCGCGCTGCCCGAGGAACTGCCGGGCCGGCTCGGCCGCGGCCGTGGTCAGCTGCGCCGTGAAGAACGCCTGCGCTGCCTCGTTCGCGGCGATCAGGCGGGCACGCGCGTTGTAGTCGGTGCGGGGACCGTCGCCGTCCTCGTAGTGGAGTGTGAAGCCGATCTTCGCGGCCATCCGCTCGACGGCCTCCTGGAAGGTCGTGTGCTCCTGCGACATCAGGAAGCTGAAGACGTCACCGTCCTCGCCGCACCCGAAGCAGTGGTACCGGCCGACCTGCGGACGGACGTGGAACGACGGGGTGCGCTCGTCGTGGAAGGGGCAGAGGCCCTTGAGCGAGCCGACGCCCGCGGACTTCAGCGTGACGTAGTCGCCCACCACGTCGGCGATGTTCACGCGCGCGCGGACCTCGTCGATGTCGTTCCGCGCGATCAGTCCTGCCACCCGACGATTCTAGTTCGGCGGGCCGACGTCGTCGGACCGCCTGTGGACGTCGGCGGAGACGTCCGGCCAGCGGTTCGGCTCAGACCGCGATGTGGGCGGGCTCGCGCTCCCCGACGACCAGACGCTTGTGCCAGGCGAGCGCGCCCTGGTCTGTCAGGCTGGCCACCTGGTCGACGACGGCCCGGAGGCGTCCCTGGTCGTCGCCGGCGGTGCGCCAGTCGGCCGCGAACCCGGGCTCCAGCGCGTCGGCACCGCGGTCGGCGAGGACGTCGAGCAGCTCGGTCAGCACGCGGCGCTGGTCCTCGTACACCGGCTGCCGGTCGCCCTGCGTCATCACGAACGCCGCCACGATGCCCTTGAGCACCGCGATCTCGCCGATGATCTCCGGCGGCGTGACGACGCTCGCCGCGAACCGGACGAGCGAGCCCGAGGCGTAGGCCTCGCGCGTCGCGGTCGTCGCCGTGCGGGCGAACCGGCCGATGAGCTGGCTGGTCAGGTTCTTCAGCCGCGCCTGCGCCTGCCGGGAGCCGTCGTACTCGGTCATCCACAGCGACATCCCGCGCAGTCGGTCGAACGCCTCGAGCAGTTCGTCGCGGCTCAGGTCGTCGCCGACCCAGGCGTGCATGGCGGTGACGATGTCGTTCTCGCCGACGCGGTCGCCCAGAGCGGCGACGTCGATGAAGCCCGCGACGACGGCGTCCTCGAAGTCGTGCACCGAGTACGCGATGTCGTCGGACAGGTCCATCACCTGGGCCTCGATGCAGCGCTGCCGGCGGGGGGCGCCGGCGCGGAGCCAGGCGAAGGCCTCGTGGTCCTCGTCGTAGAAGCCGAACTTCGTGCGGCCGGACGATGCCTCGCCCACTCCCTGCGACGCCGGCCACGGGTACTTGCAGCTGGCGTCGAGCGAGGCGCGGGTCAGGTTGAGGCCGTAGGCGCGTCCGTCGTCGCCGTAGACCTTCGGCTCGAGCCGGGTGAGCAGTCGCAGGGTCTGCGCGTTGCCCTCGAAGCCGCCGATGTCGGCCGCCCAGGCGTTCACCGCGGTCTCGCCGTTGTGGCCGAACGGCGGGTGCCCGATGTCGTGCGCCAGGCAGGCGGTGTCGACGACGTCCGGGTCGAGGCCCAGGCTGTCGGCGAGCTCGCGCCCGACCTGGGCGACCTCGAGCGAGTGCGTCAGGCGGTTCCGGGCGAAGTCCAGCCCGGTCGTCGGACTGAGCACCTGCGTCTTGGCGGCCAGGCGACGGAGCGCGCTGGAGTGCAGTAGACGGGCGCGGTCACGGGCGAAGTCGCTCCGCCGGTTGCCGTGCTCCTCGGGGAACCAGCGGTCGGCGTCGGCCGGGCCGTACGACGAGGTGGCGCTCATCCGCCGCTGTGGTGCATCTCGGCGGCGGCCAGGACCTTGCGGAACTCCGAGTCGACGTCGCGGCTCTCGAGCCAACGGTCCGGCAGCGCGGTCCGCTTGGCGTGTCCGGCACGACCACGCGGGCCCTCGACGTCGGCACCCGGGTACGGCGCCGTCCAGTCGAGCTGGCCGAGCAGGTCGTCGATCTCCTGCAGGCTCGAGGCCATGGCGAGACCGGAACGGACCTCGCCGCCGATCGGGTACCCCTTGAAGTACCAGGCCACGTGCTTCCGGATGTCCCGGCAGCCGTGCTCTTCCGACTCGAAGAACTCGACCAGCAGTTCGGCGTGCCGACGGAACGCGACCGCGACCTCGCCGAGGCCCGGGGCGGCCCGGAGGTCCTCACCGCGGAACGCCGCGGCCAGGTCGCCGAACAGCCACGGACGGCCCAGGCAGCCGCGCCCGACGACGACGCCGTCGCAGCCGGTCTCGTCGACCATCCGCAGTGCGTCGGCGGCGGACCAGATGTCGCCGTTGCCGAGGACCGGGATGTCGGTGATGGTCTCCTTGAGGGTCGCGATCGCCGACCAGTCCGCCTGGCCCGAGTAGTGCTCGTTGGCGGTCCGGGCGTGCAGGGCGACACTCGCGACGCCGGCGTCCCGCGCGATGCGGGCGGCGTCGAGGTAGGTCAGGTGGTCGCCGTCGATGCCCTTGCGCATCTTCACGGTGACCGGGACGTCACCCGCTGCCCGCACGGTCTTCGTGACGAGGTCGCGGAACAGGTCGAGCTTCCACGGCAGCGCCGCGCCCCCGCCCTTCCGCGTGACCTTCGGCACCGGGCACCCGAAGTTCAGGTCGATGTGGTCGGCACGGTCTTCGCCGACCAGGATCGTGGCAGCCTCGGCGACGGTGTTCGGCTCGACGCCGTACAGCTGGATCGACCGCGGGGTCTCGGACTCGTGGTGCCGGATGAGCCGCATCGACTCGGGCGTCCGCTCGACCAGGGCACGGGAGGTGATCATCTCGCAGACGTACAAGCCGGCGCCGTACTCACGGCAGAGGCGGCGGTACGCCATGTTCGTGATGCCGGCCATCGGGGCGAGCACGACGGGCGCATCGACCTGGATGGGGCCGATGCGCAGAGGTGCTGCTGCAGCTTGTGTGATCGTCATACGTCGCTCATTCTCCCACGTCGTCGGCCGCCGGTAGCGTTCTCCACATGACCGTTCCGGATGCCGTCACCCGCTTCGACTCCGATGCTGCCGCCCGCGGCCTCGACGTGCAGGTCGTCGAGCGTCCCGCCGCCGACTCGCTCGAGGGTGCCGCGGCCCTGCTCGGCATCGACCCGGGCGACATCGTGAAGACCCTGGTGGTCAGGCGCCACGACGGCGGGTTCCTGTTGGCGCTCGTCCCCGGCGGTCGGAGCATCGCCTGGAAGAAGCTCCGCACGGTCGTCGGCGTGAACAAGCTGTCGATGCCCGACGCGGCCACCGCGCTCGAGGCCAGCGGCTACGAACGCGGCACGATCACCCCGATCGGCGCGACGGGCGACCTGCCGGTGTTCGCCGACGAGCGGGTGCTCGGGCGACGGGTCGCGCTCGGGGCCGGCCGACACGGTGCCAGCGCCTTCGTGGACGGCGACGCGCTCGTCGCCGCTTACGACGCGACGGTCGCGGACATCACCGACGAGGAACCGCCCCGCTCGTGACTCCGGTCAGTCGGGGACCTCGGACCAGTCACCCTCGGCGCCCGGCACGAAGCACGAGTCGCCCTCGCAGACCGGCGCACCGCCGGGCGTGACGAGCGTCAGGAGGGCGGGTCGGCCCTCCAACCCGGCCGGGAGGCCCGACCCACCACCCACGGGAGCCGTCGCGCCCGTCACCGAGTCACCCCGGCGTCCGCTGCCGCATCGTCGTCGGCACGCTGGGCAGCCTCGGCCACCTCGGCGGGCGTCGACTCGCGGAGCGCGACCACCTGGCGGAGGACCTGCTCGAACGCGGCCGGGTCCTGAGCGCCAGAGACGCCGTACTTGCCGTCGATGACGAAGAACGGGACGCCGTTGATGCCGTAGGCCTGCGCCTGGGACTGGTCGGCGCGGACCGCGGCGAGCTGGCTGTCGTCGCGGAGGGTGGCCAGTACCTCGTCCCGGTCGATCCCGACCTCGGCGGCCAGGTCGGCCAGCGAGTCGTCCTGCCCGACGTGCTCGCCGCGCTCGAAGTAGGCGGCGAAGAGGCGCTCGACCATCTCGAGCTGCTTGCCGTGCTGCTTGGCGAGGTGGATCACCTGGTGTGCCTTGACCGTGTTGGTGTGGCGGAGGGCGTCGTAGTCGTAGTGCAGGTCGACCTGGGCGGCGATGCCGGCGACCTGGTCGATCATCTGCTGCGCCTGCTCGACCGGCAGGCCCTTGTGCTGCGAGAGGAACTCGGCCTCGGAGCCCTCGAAGTCGACGGGGGTGTCGGGGCTCAGTTCGAAGGAGTGGTACTCGACCTCGACCGGGCCGCCGAACGCGGAGACGCCCGCCTCGAACTTGCGCTTGCCGATGTAGCACCAGGGGCAGGCGATGTCCGACCAGACATCGACCTTCACGGAGTCGTTCATGCTGACCCCAACGCGGACGCCACCGCGGCATTCCCGCGCCCGCCGCCGCGGCCGGTGCCCGCCCGCCCCGCCCCCGCCCCGCCGCCGGCCGGTGTCGTCCGGCTGCGCACAACGGAAACCGCCCCGCGCCACGGGATCCCGTGGTTCGGGGCGGTTTCTGTTGTGCGGGTCCGATCGGCGCCAGCGGCCAGCGGGCGGCGCGCCAGCCACCAGCCCCGCGCCGCGCTACGCGCCGAGCAGCCGCTCGGCCAGGAAGCCCTGCAGGCGGTCGAGCGACACGCGCTCCTGGCCCATGGTGTCGCGCTCGCGCACGGTCACGGCCTTGTCCTCGAGCGTGTCGAAGTCCACCGTGATGCAGAACGGGGTGCCGATCTCGTCGTGGCGACGGTAGCGACGGCCGATCGCACCGGCGTCGTCGAAGTCCACGTTCCAGTTCTTGCGCAGGTCGTCGGCCAGGCCGCGGGCGACCGGTGAGAGCTGCTCGTTGCGGGACAGCGGCAGGACCGCGGCCTTCACGGGCGCCAGACGCGGGTCGAGGCGCAGGACGGTGCGCTTGTCGACGCCGCCCTTCGCGTTCGGCGCTTCGTCCTCGTGGTACGAGTCGAGCAGGAACGCCATCAGCGCACGGGTCAGACCGAACGACGGCTCGATGACGTACGGCACGTACTTCTCGTTCGCGGCCTGGTCGAAGTAGCGCAGGTCCTGACCGGACGCCTCGATGTGGTTCTTCAGGTCGAAGTCGGTGCGGTTCGCGACGCCCATGAGCTCGCCCCACTCGGTGCCGGCGAACCCGAAGCGGTACTCGATGTCGGCGGTCGCGTCGGAGTAGTGCGCGCGCTCCCCGTCCGGCACGTCGAAGCGGCGGAGGTTCTCCGGGTCGATGCCGAGGTCGGTGTAGAACGCGACGGCGTCGGCGATCCACTGCTCGTAGTGCTCCTCGGCCGAGGCCGGCGGCACGAAGTACTCGATCTCCATCTGCTCGAACTCGCGGGTCCGGAAGATGAAGTTGCCGGGCGTGATCTCGTTGCGGAAGGCCTTGCCGACCTGGCCGATGCCGAACGGGGGCTTCATGCGGCTGGTCGTGACGACCTGCGCGAAGTCGACGAAGATGCCCTGGGCGGTCTCGGGGCGCAAGAAGTTCAGGCCCTCTTCCGACTCGACCGGGCCGAGGTAGGTCTTGAGCATGCCGCTGAACTCGCGGGGCTCGGTCCACTCGCCGCGGGTGCCGCAGTTCGGGCACGCGATCTCGGCCATGCCGCCCTCGGGAGCGCGGCCCTTCTTGGCCTGGAACGCCTCGAGCAGGTGGTCCTCGCGGAAGCGGTGGTGGCAGTGCAGGCACTCGACGAGCGGGTCGGTGAACGTCGCGACGTGGCCGGAGGCCTCCCACACCTTGCGGGGCAGGATGACGGCGGAGTCCAGGCCAACCATGTCGCCACGGCCGCGGACGAACCGCTGCCACCACTGGCGCTTGATGTTCTCCTTGAGCTCGACACCGAGGGGCCCGTAGTCCCACGCGGAGCGGGATCCGCCGTAGATCTCCCCCGACTGGAAGACGAACCCACGGCGCTTGGCCAGGGCGATGACGCTGTCGAGACGGGAGGGCTGTGCCACTGAGGTGCTCCTGAGTTCGCCGAGCTGGGTGCTCGGTGTGCGGTCGGACCCGGCAATGCTAGCGGCCCGGGAGGCCCGACCCACCGCCGCCCCGTCCCTCACCGCCCCGACGCGCCCGGCTCCACCCCCGCCAGCGCCGCCGCCACGTCGGTCACGTCGTCCTCGTCGTTCCAGAGGTGGAACGCGATCCGCAGCCGTCCGGCCCGCCCCGACGCGGTGATGCCCGCGGCCGTCAGTGCCCGCAGCCCGGTGCCGTCGGCGTCGGGGAAGGTGACGATCGCCTGCCCACCCGAGCCGAGCCCCTGCCGCGGTGACCCGAGCGCGTCGCAGAGCCGGTCTGCGAGTCCGGTGGCGTGCCTCCAGGTCGTGTGCGCGTCGAGCGAGACGGCGTGCCGGAGTGCGGCGACCGCTCCGGGCCACGCCTGCCAGGCCGGCGAGACGTCGAAGCGGCGGGCGTCGTCGGCCAGGTGCATGGCGGGGCCGTAGCAGGAGGACCAGACGTCCTCGCCCGCGTACCACCCGGCCTGGACGGGGCGCAGGCGGCCGAGTGCGGTGTCGGAGAGCGTCATGAACGCGACGCCGCGAGGAGCGCAGAGCCACTTGTAGGTGTGCGTGATGGTGATGTCGAAGGGCGCGGCGGCGACGGGCAGGACTCCGGCGGCCTGGGTGAGGTCGCAGAGCGTCAGGGCGCCGACCCGTCGGGCCGCGGCGAGGACGGGTGCCGGGTCGGTGACGATGCCGGTGGCGGACTGCACGACGGACCAGGCGACGAGCGCGGTGTCGGGGCCGATCGAGGCGGCGAGCTCGGCGAGGGGGACGCTCCGGACGCGCACGCCGCGGTGTGCCTGCGCCAGGAAGGGGAAGACGACGGAGCTGAAGTCGCCGTCCGGGACGACCACCTCGGCGCCGTCCGGCAGGGCGTCGGCGACGACGGCGGCCATCACCGAGGTCTGGGACCCGGTCGCGACCTGCGCTGCCGGCACACCGACCAGGTCGGCGAAGAGGGCGCGCCCCTCCTCGACGAGGGCGCCGTAGTGCGCGGGCGAGGACTCGGCGCGGGACCACGCGTCGAGGTCGGCGCGCTGCGCGGCGAGCGTGCCGTGCGACGGGAGGCCGGCGGTGCACGCCGCGAGGTAGCCGCGGCCGGCGGGGAACGAGTCCATGTCCGACAGGGTCCCGCCGCCCGAGGCATCACGCCAGAGCAGGTTCGTTGTGCCACCGGTAACATCGTGTGATGGACGACATCGACCCGCAGCTGCTCCGCGTCCTGCGCGCCGTCGCCGACAGCGGGTCGATCACCCGCGCGGCCGCCGCACTGGGCTCGAGTCAACCCGCGCTCAGCCAGCTCTTGACCCGGGCCGAGCAGCGCCTCGGGCACGCGCTCGTCCTGCGTGGCGGCCGCGGCGCGACCCTCACGCACGCCGGCCAGGTGCTCGCCGACCACGCCCTGCACGTGCAGGCGGCGTTGACCGCGGCGCGCGAGGACCTCGACGCCGTCGGCGGACTCACCCGCGGGCGTGTCCGGCTCGCGGGGTTCCCGAGCGCGTCCTCCGCCCTCGTGCCCGCGCTGCTCGCGCGCCTGGCCGCGACGGCGCCGGGGGTGACGACCTCGTACGTGGAGGTCGAGCCTCCCGAAGCCCTCGACCTGCTCCGCAGTGGCGAGGTCGACGTCGCCCTCACCTTCACCTACGTCGGCGACGAGGTCGGGGCCGTGCCCGACCCGGGGCTCGTCACCCGGGCACTCGGCCGCGACCCGCTGGCGCTGGTCACGCCCGTCGCTGCCGGTCAGCCGCTCGTGACGGGAGGCCCGGGTCCCGTCCGCCCCGCCGGCTCGACCGTCGTGGACCTCGCGTCCTACCGCGACGCCCGCTGGATCGGGGGGTGTCCGCGCTGCCGGGGACACCTGCTCGCCTCGTGCGCGAGCGCGGGGTTCACGCCGGACATCGTCCTCGAGACGGACAACGCGGCCGCGGTCGTGGGGCTCGTCGCCGCGGGGCTCGGCGTGGCGCTGCTCCCCCGGTTGGCCCTCGCCACGACGGTCATCCCGGCCGGTGTCGCGATCGACCCCGTGGACGACGACCTGGCGCGCCGCGTCGAGGTCGTCGTCGCCCCCCGGGGCGGGCGCGGGGGGGGGGTGGGGGGGGGGGGGGGGGCGGGGGGCGGCGCGGGGCCCCCGCGGGGCGGGCGCGGGCCGGCCCCCCCGGGGCGCCCCGCGGGGGG
>NZ_JARUXD010000040.1:0-33752 GCF_030433875.1 Curtobacterium sp. PsM8
CGCGGGTCGGGTGGCGTTGTGTTTTTTTTGATCACTCGTGCCCCCCCCGGCGGGGCGGGGGGGGGGGCCCCCGGGGGGCGGGCGCCCCCCCCTCCCGGTCATGCGGGTGGTCGGGTCACTTCGAGCTGTCGTAGGTCCCCAGCTTGACGTCGGCGGTCCGGGTCTCCCCGTTGCGGACGTAGGTGACCTGCGTCGTCGCGCCACCGGCGAAGAAGCGCACCTGCGCGGTGAGGTCCGTCGCGTCAGCGATGGTGGCGTCACCGAGCTTGGTGACGACGTCGCCCTTCTGCAGCCCGGCGTCGGCGGCGGCGCCACCGGAGACGACCGACTTGATGAGCGCGCCGACCTGCGAGGCGTTGGCGTCCTCGGTGGCGTCGCCGACCGACGCGCCGAGCAGACCGTGCGTGGCCTTGCCGTTGTCGACGATCTCGGAGGCGACGCGCTTGACCAGGTTCGACGGGATCGAGAACCCGACACCGATGCTGCCCGACTGGGAGCTCGACGAGCTCGAGCTGCCGGCGCTGGCGATCGCGACGTTGATGCCGATGAGCCGGCCCTTGTCGTCGAGCAGCGCACCGCCCGAGTTGCCGGGGTTGATCGACGCGTCGGTCTGGATCACTGGCAGGGACACCGTGGTGCCCGCCGACGGGCTGCTGCCGTTGTCGCCGTTGCCCCAGAAGTCGAACGGACCGTTGCCGTTGTTGCCCTGACCCTCGTTGGAGTCGCCGCCCGCGTTCGGGTCGCTCGAGGTGACCTGGATGCTGCGGTTCAGGGTCGAGACGATGCCGTCGGTGACCGTGTTCGACAGGCCCAGCGGCGCGCCGATCGCGACGGCGGTGTCGCCGACGTTGAGCTTCGACGAGTCGGCGAAGGACATCGGGGTGAGGTCCGGCGCGTCGATCTTGATGACCGCGAGGTCCACGGTCGGGTCGGTGCCGATGAGCTTGCCCTTGTACACACGGCCGTTCGAGGTCGTCACCGAGATGGTGCCGCTCGAGCTGTCACCGTCGAGCGTCACCACGTGGGTGTTCGTGACGATGTAGCCGTCCTTGTTGAGGATGACGCCGGAACCGGTGCCGGCTTCGCTGCTCGCCGAGACGTTGATCGTGACGACCGACGGGGTGGCCTTCGCGGCGACCGCGGTGACGACCGTGGCGGAGTCGTAGTCGTTGACGGTCAGGTTGCCGCCGCTCTGCGAGGTGCCGCCGCCGCCCGAGATGGTGCTGCCGTTGCTGGCCGAACCGGCAGCCCAGCCCGCGCCGCCGCCGACGAGGCCGGCGAGGACGAGCCCCGCGACGATCGGCAGGACGAGCTTGTTGCGGCCGGAGCGCTCGCGGGTAGCGGTGCCGGTCGTGGCCGCGGCACCGGAGAAGTAGTGGCCGTTCGCGCGCTGCTGGTCGGCGGCGTCACCGAACGAGCTCGTCGACGACGGTACCTGGTCGGCGGACGGCGTCGGGGCCGCGGCGCCGGAGTACTCGCCGTAGCGGGGGCGGTCCTGGCCGTACTGGCTCTGCTGGCCGTACTGGCCCTGCTCGCCGTACTGCCCCTGGCCGTACTGGGCGGGCTGGCCGTACTGGCCCTGCTGCCCGTACTGACCCTGGCCGTACTGCGCGTCCTGCCCGTACTGGCTCTGCTGGCCGTACTGCGCTGCCTGACCGTACTGGCTCTGCTGCCCGTACTGGCCCTGCCCGTACTGCGAGGTCTGGTCGTACTGGGACGTCTGGCCGTACTGACCCTGGCCGGACTGTGCGTCCTGGCCGGACTGCGCGTCCTGGCCGTACTGGCTCTGCTGGCCGGACTGCCCCTGCTGCGAGTACTGGCCGTACTGGCGGTACTGACCGTACTGGCCGTACTGAGCGGTCTCGGTCGCGTCGGCGTCGCCCGAGGCCCCGGAGCCGAACGTCGGGTACGGGGTCGTGTACTGCTCGGTGGGGTGGTCGGAGGCGGCGGTGTGCTCGCCCTCCGCTGCGGGAGTCGTCCCCACCACGTCCGTGTCGTCGGCGTCGCGGTGCCCGTGCTGGGTGCCGTTCGACTCGTCCGGACCGGTGGTCTCGTCGCGACGGTCGTCGTCGCCGTGCCCGTTGGGCGTGGTGTCGCTCATGCTGGACGTGCTCCTTTCAAGCTCCTGCAGTCTCCACCACCGACCTGGGCGGTCATGATGGCGCACCTGCGAGCTGGCCAAGCCGATCGTATGCGTCAGCTGTGTGCCCGGTCCGCACACGACGGACGAGGGCCGCTCGACGAACGGGGTCTGCACACGACGACGGCGACCGCCGGAGCCGGGACGGGGCGGACGCTAGGTTGGGGGCCAGCGTGCGCCGCGCCTCCCGGCCGGTGCCTCGACGTCGAGAGGGGTCGCTCATGCGGCAGATCGGTCCGTGGCTGCGAGCCGCCGAGGGCGCGATGCTCCTGGGACCCGACGGGGTGCCCGCGCCGACCGTCTTCGCCGAGATGAGCGCCCTGGCGGCGGCCACCGGAGCGATCAACCTGGGGCAGGGCTTCCCCGACGAGGACGGGCCCGCCGCGGTCCTGGACGCCGCGGTGGCGGCGATCCGCGCCGGTGCGAACCAGTACCCGCCGGGTCGGGGCACCCCGGACCTGCGCGCGGCCGTCGCCGAGCACCAGGCGCGCTGGTACGGCCTGGACGTCGATCCCGACCGGGAGGTCCTGGTCACCGCCGGCGCGACCGAGGCGTTGGCCGCCACCCTGCTCGCGCTCGTCGAGCCCGGTGACGAGGTCGTCACCTTCGAGCCGTTCTACGACGCCTACGGGGCGCTCATCCGGCTGGCCGGTGCGACGCACGTCACCGTGCCGCTGCGGGCCCCCGACTTCCTGCCCGACGAGGCCGACCTGCGCGCCGCCTTCTCCGACCGCACCCGGGTCGTGCTGGTGAACACACCGCACAACCCGACCGGCCGGGTGCTGCCGGTCGAGGTCCTCCGCACCGTGGTCGAGCTCGCCGAGCAGTTCGACGCGGCGATCGTCACCGACGAGGTCTACGAGCACCTGGCGTTCGCCGGCACCCACGTCCCCCCGGTCACGCTCCCCGGGGCACGCGAGCGCACGGTCTCGATCTCGAGTGCTGGCAAGACCTTCAACACGACGGGGTGGAAGATCGGCTGGCTCACCGCTCCCCCGGCCCTGGTCGAGGCGATCACGACCGTCAAGCAGTACCTGACCTTCGTCAACGGGGCGCCGTTCCAGCCCGCGATCGCCACCGGGCTGCGCCTGCCCGACGCGGTCTTCGCCGGGATCGCGGCGGACCTCGGGGCGAAGCAGGAGATCCTGGCCGCCGGGCTCGCGGCCGCCGGCTTCGACGTGCTGCGGCCGGACGCGGGCTACTTCGTCATCGCCGACGCGGCCCCGCTCGGGCACGATGACGCCCGCGCCCTGTGTCTGGAGCTCCCGCGGTTGGCCGGCGTGGTAGGCGTACCGGTGTCGGCGTTCGTCCGCCCGGACCACGTCGACGGGTACCGGTCGCTCATCCGGTTCGCCTTCTGCAAGCGGCGGTCGGTGCTCGAGGAGGCCGTGGCCCGGCTGGCAGGGCTCGCCATGGCGGTCTGAGCCGCCCGCAGGGCGGAGTGCGACGCGCGGGGCGGTCGCCGCGTCAGTCGCGCGGCTGGACGTCGTACCGGCGGAGGGACAGCGACGGGTTCACGGACCGCACCCGCTCGGTGACGTCGGTGTCGACGGTCGTGACGAGCAGTCCGGGCTCGGCCCCGAGCGCGGCGACCGCGGTCCCGGTGGGGTCGAGCGCGACCGTGCCACCGATGCCGACGGGCGGCGCTTGTCCGACGCCGACGACCCAGACGGTGTTCTCGATCGCCCGTGCGGTCAGCAGCGTCCGCCAGTGGTGTTCCTTGCCCGGACCCTGGACCCACTCGGCCGGCAGGACCACGACGTCGGCAGCGCCGTGCTCGGGCGCGGCCAGGCGCCTGGTGACCTCGGGGAAGCGCAGGTCGTAGCAGGTCTCGAGGCCGACCCGGACGCCCGCGACCTCGACCACCGGCAGCTGTACGGGGTCACCGGCCTCGATGCGGTCGGACTCCCGCGACCCGAACGCGTCGTAGAGGTGCACCTTGCGGTACGTGGTCAGCACCGAGCCGTCCGCACCGATCGCCACCAGGGTGTTCCGGAAGCGCTCCGCCGTCTCCCCCGTCTCGGCCACGCCGACGACCAGCGCGATGCCGGTGCTGCGGGCGATCCGGCGAAGGCCGGTGACGAAGGACCCGTCGAGCGGCTGCGCTGCCGCGACGAACCGGTCGTCGATCTCGGCCGTGAAGTACGAGCTGTACTCCGGCGTGACCAGGAGCTGTGCGCCCCGCTCCACCGCGGTCCGGGCAGCATCGGCCACGGAGCGGAGGTTCGCGGCGGTGTCGTCGACGGGGGCGAACTGGGCTGCCGCGATGGTCAGGGTCGTCACGGTGCCAGGCTAGCCGCGCTCAGCCCCGGAACGCGAAGCAGCCCGGGAACGCGAAGAAGCCCCGGTCCGTGAGGACCGGGGCTTCTCGTGTCGCGTTGGTTGCGGGGGCAGGATTTGAACCTACGACCTCTGGGTTATGAGCCCAGCGAGCTACCGAACTGCTCCACCCCGCGGCACATGGAAAACACTACACGGACCCGAGCGGGGTGCCAAATCGAGCACCCCGCTCGGCGTGTTCAGCCCTTCGAGGCGGTGCTGTTCTCGGCTGCGATGGCGGCCTCGATGGCCTGCTGCAGCTGCTTGTCGGCCTCGGCCGCAGCGACGAGGTCGTTGTCGGCGTACGCCTGCTCGCGGGCCCGGAGCGCCTTGTCGGCGTCGGACAGCGCCTGCTGCACGTCCGGGTTGCTGCTGCCCGCGGACGAGCCGCCCGTGGAGCCGCCCGTGGCACCGCCGGGAGCACCGCCGGTCGAGGTCCCCGACCCGGAGTCACCCGAGTCCGAACCGGAGCCGGACGCTGCACCGGAGTCACCCGCGGCCGCACCGGAGTTGCCACCGAACAGCTTGTCGAGCGCCTGGTCGAGCGTGTCCTCGAACGCGATCTTGTCGCCGAAGGCCACCAGGACCTTCTGCAGCAGCGGGTACGAGCCGCTCGAGGTGGACTGCACGTACACCGGCTGGACGTAGAGGAACCCGCCACCCACCGGCAGGGTCAGCAGGTTGCCCTGCTTCACCGTGCTGTTGCCGCGCTTCAGGATGTTGAGCTCCTGCGACACGGTCGGGTCGGAGTTGAACAGGTTCTGCACCTGCGACGGACCCGGGATGCTGTCGGTCTTCGGGATGGTCAGCAGCGTGAGCTTGCCGTACCCCTTGCCCTTCTTGCCCTTGCCGGCCCCGCTGGCATCCGACCCGACAGCCAGGTAGCCGGTCAGGACGTTGCGCGCGTTCGACGACGAGTTCTGCTTCGGGATGTACGTGCTGTACAGCGAGTACGCCGTCCCGGAGCCGGGGACCTTCATCGTCAGGTAGTACGGGTCCTGCTGGTCGGGGTTCGTCGCGGTGGTCTGCGTCCCGAGTGCGTTCGTCGTGGTCGTGTTCGTCCCCGAACCGGAGCCGGCCGAGTCGGAGTCCCCCGCGCTCGTCGACGTCGAGGTCGGGTCCACCGGGGTCGTCCATGCGTCGTCGCCCGAGTAGAACGAGTTGGCGTTGGTGACGTGGTAGGTGCCGAGGATGCTCCGCTGGACCTTGAACAGGTCCGTCGGGTAGCGGACGTGCGCCAACAGGTCGGCGCTCATCGAGGAGACCGGCTGCAGCGACGTCGGGAAGATCTTCTGCCAGGTCTTCAGCACCGGGTCGGTGGTGTCCCAGGCGTAGAGCGTGACCTTGCCGGTGTAGGCGTCGACGGTGGCCTTGACCGAGTTCCGGATGTAGTTCACCTGGTCGGTGCGGAAGCTGCCGGTGTCGGTGCCGTTGATGCTGTCGGTCATGCTCTGGCTCTGCGAGTACGGGTACGCGTTGCTCGTGGTGTACCCGTCGACGACCCACTGGATGCGGTTGTCGACGATCGCCGGGTAGGCGTCCTTGTCGAGCTTCAGGTACGGCGCGACCTTGCTGACGCGCTGCACCGGGTCACGGTCGTACAGGATCTGCGAGTCCGCGTTGACGGCGTTCGACAGCAGGATCTGCTCGGACTGGAACTTCGCCGCGTAGACCAGGCGGTTGAAGAAGTTGCCGATCTTCGGGCCGCCGTCGGCCGCGTAGGTCGTGGTCGCGTTGCCGTCGTTGTCGTCGGACCCGGACGGGTAGTCCAGCTCCACGTCCTTGGTGCCCTTCGGCGCCCCGACGATCGAGTACGCGGGCGAGTTCTCGCCGAAGTACACGCGCGGCTGGTACTTGCCGAGGTCGCCGCCGGCCGGGATGCCCGACTCGATGAAGACCGGCTTGCCGTCGCTCGCACGCTGGTTGCCGTAGGCCGCGACGACGCCGTAGCCGTGGGTGTAGACGAACGTGCGGTTGTACTGCGTCGCCGACGAGCCGAGGCCGTCGAGGTCGATGTCACGCACGGCCAGGACGGTGTCCTCGGTCTTGCCGTCGACCTGGTAGCGGTCGACGTCGAGCTGGTCCGGGAACTGGTAGTACTGCCGGTACTGCTGCAGCTGGCTGTACGTGTCCGCCACGATCTTCGGGTCGATGATGCGGATGTTCGCGGTGGTCTGGGCGTCCTCCGACAGGGCGCCCGAGGTCGCGGTGGTGGTCGCGTCGTAGTCGCGTTCCTTGACCCCGGCGACGTCGTAGGCGTCACGGGTGGCGTCGATGTTCCGCTGGATGAACGCCGACTCGAACGACCGCTCGCTCGGTGCGACCTGCAGGCGCTGGACGATCCACGGGTAGATGCCGCCGATGACGATCGCCGCGACCAGGAGCAGGCCGGTGCCGACGATCGAGATGCGCCAGCGGCCGATGACGGCGGTGACGATGAACAGGATCGCCACGATCGCGGCGATGCCGGCCATGATCTCGCGGCCCGGGATGGTCGCGTTCACCTCGGTGTACTGGGCACCGGTGATGAGCGAGTTGTCCTTGGTCAGCGCGGCGTACTGGTCGAGCCACAGGCTGGCGGCCTGCAGGGCGATGTAGAGGCCGGCCGTCACCGCGAGCTGGATGCGGGCGGCCCGCGAGATCCGGACCTCGCGCCCGCCGAAGCGGAGCGCCCCGTACAGGTACGTGGCGGCCAGGGCGGCGAGCCCGGCGATCAGGACGACCGCGGACGAGTACGCCACGACGGCACGCCAGAACGGCAGCTCGAAGACGTAGAACCCGATGTCGAGCCCGAACTGCGGGTCCGTCTTGCCGAAGGGGGTGCGGTTGAAGTACTCCAGCACCATGCTCCAGCGCGGCGCCGTCGCGAGCCCGGCGAAGACACCGAGCACCGCGGGGATGCCGAGCATGACGACGCGGCGCAGCGGTTCGATGACCTGCTGGTAGCGGTCGAGCTGCGAGTTGAGCTTCGCGTAGACGGGGCGGAACCGGAAGGCGAGCGTGATGCTCAGCCAGACCGGGACGGCCATCCCCAGGAACCCGGCGACGAACATCGCCGTCCCGGCGAGCCACCTGGTGGTGAGGACCCGCTCGAACCCGAGTTGCGTGAACCACGCGTAGTCGGTGTAGAGGCTGGCGAAGATGAAGAAGCCGATCACCAGTGCGGCCAGCACGATGATCGTGACCACGATCGGGACACGCGGCGAGCGCCGTCCCGCGGTGGACGAGGTGTTCGTCACTTGTTGTGCTCCAGACGTGTCGGACCGGCGGCGCCGGCAGGCCGAGCCGTCAGTGCGTCGATCCTATTCGCCTCGGCCGACAGTCAACCTGTGCTGCGTCTCAGGAAGCCGGCTCGGGCCTCCGGTCCGGCCGGGAGGCCCGTCCCCCGTTAGCCCCGTCAGTCCGGTCGGACGGCGCCCAGGCCGCGCAGCGCTCAGCGCGTGCAGCGCTCGAGTCCGGCGGTGCTGCGGCCGGCGGCGATCGTCTGCAGGTCAGTGACGGCCTGGTCGAGGGTGGAGACGGCGTAGACGTCGAGGCCAGCGGGCACGTGGCCGACGACCTCGTCGCAGTTCGTCTTCGGTGCGAGGAAGACCTTCGCGCCGGCGGCCTCGGCGCCGTAGAGCTTCTGGCGGATGCCACCGATGGGGCCGACCTCGCCGGCCGCGGTGATCGTGCCGGTGCCCGCGACGTGCTCGCCGCCGTTGAGCTTGCCCGGCGTGATCTCGTCGATGATCCCGAGCGCGAACATCATGCCGGCCGAGGGGCCGCCGACGTCCTGGAGCTTGATGTCGACGTCGAAGGGGAAGTCGTAGTGCTCGACGACGCCGACGCCGATCAGCGCGGTGCCCTGCTCGGACCGGGGGGTCAGGGAGAGCTCGCGGCTCGCGCCCCCGCGCTCCACCGTGACCGTCGCGGGCGACGAGGTGCCGTGCTTCGCGACGAGTTCGCGGAGCGTGGTCGCATCGGCGTTGGTGCGCAGTGACGTGCCGTCGAAGGCGGTGACGACGTCCCCGGTGCGGACCACGCCGTCGGCTGCAGACCCGTCCTGGATGCTGCCGACCTCGAGTTCGGTCGGGATCCGGTACCCCTGGTGGACGAGCGCGGCGGCCACCGCGGACTGCTGGGAGTTCGTCATGTCGGCGGCGTCCTGCTTGTTTACCTGGTCGGTCGAGGTGCCGGGCGGGTAGATCGCACTGGCCGGCACGACCGCCTGCGACTTCGTGAACAGGGCCCGGACGACGCTGGTCCACGAGGGCCGCTCGGTGGCGGTGCCCTGCACGCTGACCGTGAGCATGTCGAGCGCGCCGGAGGTCGGGTACGTGCGGTGTCCGTCGATCTCGATGAGCTCGACGTCCTTCGCGTCCTTGCCCGTGCCCTGCCGCTGGGTGCCGATCGTGTTGAACACGGGTCCGGGCATCTCGATGACGTACGGGCTCGGCAGCACGCTCGCCACCAGTCCCAGCACGACGGCTCCGGCGACGAACACCCACCCGACGGTCCGCGAACGCGAGCGACGACGGGGAGCGGGGGCGAAGAGGGTCACGCAGGGTCCTTCCGGAGGCTGTTCGCCCACGGCGCAGCCGTCCGGGCGGATGCCCGGGCCGGTCCCAGGTCCGGGCCCGCGGGCAGCGGTTAGCGTAGTCGGCATGCCTGATGAACCGCAGCCGGGGCCGGACGACGACTTCCAGGAGATGCTCCGCAAACTCCTGTCCGGCGAGGGGCAGATCGACCCGTCGCAGCTCGCCGGTGCCGCCGGCCTGCCGAACGACCCGGCCGCCGTCGCCGAACTGATGAGCCAACTCCAGCGCGCCGCGCAGACCGGCTCGGACGGCATCGACTTCACGGTGACCGCCGACCGCGCCGCCACCATCGCGCGGGAGGGCGCCGAGCCGCTCGACCCCGCCACCGCCCAGGCGTCGACGCAGGCGTTCCAGGTCGCGGCCCTGTGGCTCGACGAGGTCACCACCGTCGCCGAACTCACCGCGGCGCCGAGTGTCTACACCCGTGAACAGTGGGCGAAGGCGACGGCACCGGTGTGGTCGCAGATCGCCGAACCCGTGGCCTCGAGCATCGCCACGGCCCTGACCGAGGCGATCGACCAGCGCGCGCCGGAGGAGCTCAAGGCGATGCTCGGCGACGTCTCGAAGGCGATGCGCGGTGTCGGCGGAGCCCTCTTCGCGATCCAGCTCGGCCAGGTCGTCGGACAGCTCGCGAAGGAGGTCGTGTCCGGTGGCGACGTCGGCATCCCGCTGCTCGACGAGCAGGTCGCCGCGCTGGTGCCGCAGAACGTCGCCGAGTTCGCCGACGGGCTCGACGTGCCGGTCGACGAGGTCCGCATCTACCTGGCGGTCCGCGAGCTCGCCCACGCGCGGCTGTTCCGCTCGGCCCGCTGGCTCCGACTGCACATCATCTCCTCGATCACCGAGTACGCGAAGGGCGTGCACATCCCGTTCGACCGGGTGGAGGAATCGCTCTCCGGCATCGACCCGACCGACCAGGAGCAGCTCCGCGACGCCCTGGCCTCCGGGGCGCTCATCCCGCCGCGGACGCCCGAGCAGGACGCCGCCCTGGCCCGCCTCGAGACGATGCTCGCGCTGGTCGAGGGCTGGGTCGACACGGTCACGGCCGCCGCGACCGCACGCCTCCCCCGTGCCGGGGCGATCGCCGAGATGGTCCGCCGCCGCCGTGCCGCGGGCGGTCCGGCCGAGTCGGCGTTCGCGACGCTCGTCGGTCTGGAGCTCCGCCCCCGCCGGCTGCGCGAGGCCGCAGCGATGTGGCAGCGCGTGACCGACGAGCTCGGTGCCGACCAGCGCGACGCGCTGTGGGCCGCGTTCGACCTGGTGCCGGGCTCCGACGACATCGACGCACCGGAGTCGCTCGTCGCCCGGCTGCGGGACCCGTCGCAGTCCGCCGAGGACGACGCGTTCGACCGTGCGCTCGAGGACCTGCTCAACGACGCGACCGACGACCGTCCGCACGAGGACGAGTCCGGCGGGATCGACGAGGACCCGGGCACCGACGGTCCGTCCGACGGCCCCGCGACCGGTCCCTCGGGCGGCCCGGCAGCCGGCCCGGCAGCCGGCCCGGCCGGCGGTCCGCAGCAGTAGTCGTCCGGACGGGAGGCGCGCCCCGCCTCCCGTCCACACCCGCCGGTCCGCCCCGCGGTTGTCCACAGATCACGCCGTCCGCCTCCGACCGACACCGGTGATGCGCGAGCGTTGGCGACATGGGCATCCGCATCGATCCGACGCTCGAGTTCGTGTGGCGCGACCCGTGCACCGTGCAGCTCGGGGTCGACCCGCCGCGTGCCGTGGTGCCGGTCCCGACCACGGCCGAGGAGCGGTTCCTCTGCGCGCTCCGACGTGAGACCGCCCGGGACGTGATGGCCGGGCTGGCACGGAGCGTCGGCTGCGCACCGGCCGCGGCCGCCCGGGTCCTCGGCGACGCCGCCGCCGCGGTCGTCGACATGCTGCCGGAGCCCCTCGCCCGGGTCGAGGTCGCTGGCGTCGGGCCGCTCGCCGACGAACTCGACCGGATGCTCACCGGCGACGGCGTGACCGTCGTCCGGACGATCGCTCCGCGGGGTGGCCCGGTGCCCGAGCCGGACCCACCGCCGGCGCTGGCCGTCCTCGTCGCCGACCACGTGACCGACCCGGTCGTCCGGTCCGCGTGGACCCGGCGGTCGGTGCCGCACCTGCCGGTCGTCGTCGGCGACGGCCGGGTCCGCGTCGGGCCGTTCCTGGTGCCGGGAGCCGGGCCGTGCCTCCAGTGCGTGGAGCTGGAACGGACCGACGCCGACCCGGCCTGGCCGGCGATCGCCGCGCAGGTGTGGGGACGACCGGCCGCGGCGCTGTCCCCGTGGCGTGCGGCCAGCCTGGCGGCCACCGTGGCCCGGACGGTCCTCGACCGGCTGCCGCTGGTCGTGCAGCGGCCGGACGCCGAGCAGCTGGTGTTCGACCGGGCCGACCTGTCGGTCACCCGGCGGTGGGTCGCTCCGCATCCGCGGTGTGCGTGCCGATCGCTGCCAGGAACCGACTCGCCACCCGGGGTCCGCCCCGTGACGAGCCCTGCGCCGACCACGTCATGGTCAAGGAACGACGGGCACGGGTGATGCCGACGTAGAACAGGCGGCGCTCTTCGTCGATGCCGTCGTCGGTGGTGGCGTACGAGATCGGCAGCAGCCCTTCGGCGACGCCGGCGAGCACCACGTGCGGCCACTCCAGGCCCTTCGACGAGTGCAGCGTCGCGAGGGTGACGGCGTCGAGCTCCGGCTCGTGGTGGGTGGCCGCGCGGTCGACCAGGTCCGCGGTGAACTGCTGCATCGTCGTGTCGGCGGGTGCGTTCTCGGCGAGCTGCATGATCGCCTGCAGCGCCTCCCACTGTTCGCGGACGGCGCCGGTGCCCTCGGGGGCGGTGCGGGTCCACCCGCTGATCTGCAGGACGAGCTCCACGCGGCGCAGCAGTTCGTCGTCGGTCTGCCGGACCGCCTCGCCACGCATGTGGTGCACGGCGAGCTTGACCTCCGGCCGGTCGAAGAACCGCTTGCCGCCCTGCACCCGGTACGGGATCCCGTTGCGGGCGAGCGCCGACTCGATCGCGGCGGACTGGGCGCCGACGCGGAACAGCACCGCGCAGTCGCCGTACGCGGCACCGCCGGTCACGAGCTCGGCGATGCGTCGGGCGATGGTGGCCGCCTCGTCACCGTCGTGGACGCAGGGCAGCACGACCGGTTCGGGGCCGGGGGTGGTCTCCTGCGCGACGAGGTCCAGCGCCCCCGGCTGGCCGCGCATCAGGGCGTTGGCCGCGAGCACGACCTCCCGGGTGGACCGGTAGTTCCGTTCCAGCCGGAGCACCGACGCGCGCGGGAACTCCGAACCGAACCCGAGCAGGTAGCGGCTCGAGGCACCGGTGAACGAGTAGATCGTCTGACTGGCGTCCCCGACGACGCACAGGTCGTCCCGGCCGCCGAGCCACGCCCGGAGCAGGTCGTGCTGGACGGGCGAGACGTCCTGGTACTCGTCCACGACGAAGAAGCGGTACTGCTGCCGCACGAAGGACGCGACCCGGGGCTCGGACTCCACCATGCCGAGCGTCAGCAGCAGCACGTCCTCGAAGTCCATCTGCCGACGGTCGTCCTTGAGCCGTTCGTAGGCGCGCATCAGGTCGACGACCCGCGACGGCGAGGTGTCCCGCGGCATGGTGCGCTCGGACGCCGCGGCCTCGTACTCGTCGTAGGTGAGTCGCTGCACCTTCCGCCACTCGACCTCGCCGGCCAGGTCGCGCAGCACCGGGGTGTCCACCCGCAGGCCGATCGTGTCGGCCGCGTGCGCGATCACCCGGCCCTTCGACTCCACCAGGCCGGGCGCGTGGCCGCCGACGGTGTCCGGCCAGAAGTACCCGAGCTGCGACATCGCCGCCGCGTGGAAGGTCCGGGCCTGTACGGCTCCGGCGCCCAGGGCACGCAGCCGGGAGCGCAGCTCACCGGCGGCGCGGGTGGTGAAGGTCAGCGCCAGGACGTGGTTCGGCGAGTACGTGCCGGTGGCGACGCCGTACGCGATCCGGTGCGTGATCGCCCGGGTCTTGCCGGTGCCGGCACCGGCCAGGACCGCGACCGGGCCGAGGAGGGTCCGGGCGACGGTGCGCTGCTCGGCGTCGAGCGCCGCGAGCAGCGCGTCCGGCGAGGGCGTCGTCGGGTCGACGGGTCCGGCTGCGGGGGTCACGGCAGGTCGAGCGGCCCGCCGTACCACTCCTCGATGATCACGCGGGCGATGGAGGTCCGGCCGGGCAGCAGCACCGTGTCGCCGGCCTGCTCGCGGATCTCGTCGCGCGAGAACCAGCGGACGTCGATGATCTCCACACCGTCCGGGCGGGCAGTCGAGGGGTCGCCGTCGACCGCCCGGGCACGGAAGCCGACCATCAGTGACGCCGGGAACGGCCACGGCTGCGAGCCGAGGTACTCGGGCTCCTCGATGGTGACGCCGGCTTCCTCGAAGACCTCGCGCCGGACGGCGTCCTCGAGGGACTCCCCCGGCTCGACGAACCCGGCGAGCAGCGAGTAGCGGTTCGCGTCCCAGGCGGCGTTCGAACCGAGCAGGATCCGGTCCTGCCCGTCGGTGATGCCGACGATGATCGCGGCGTCGGTGCGCGGGAAGTGCTGGTGGCCCTCGGGGTCGCGGCGGACCCAGCCGCCGACGGTGGACTCGGTCGGCGAACCGGTGCGCGGCGAGAACCCGTGCACGGCGTGCCAGTTCGCCATCGCCACGGCCTCGACCGCCAGGCCCTGGTCACGCGCGGACAGCTCGGTGCCGAACATGCGGAGGTTCTCCCACACGTCGGTGTCCGGCTCGATCCGGGCGGCCGCGGCGTCATCGACGAGGGCCGCGACGAAGCGGGTGCCCGCCGGGGCGTCCGGAGCGTCGCTGACCGCGCGACCGAGGTAGAGCAGGGTGGCGTCGTCCGGCACCTGGCCGGCGTCGACGAAGCGCAGCGTGCCGTCGGCGTTCCGCAGCATGGCGCCGCGGTGCACCGGCAGGAACCGGGTGGTCGGGTCGTCGCGCAGCACCCGCTCGAGGTCGGGCGTGGAACGGTGCTCCGCGTCGCGGTCGAGCTCGTTGCGGGCGAGCGGCAGCCGGGCGGCGAACTCCACGGTCACACGGATCTCCTGGTGGTCGACACGTCCCGGGTCAGCGTGGCGCGCACCGATCGGATGCGCCGCGGACCTACCCTGTTGGGCATGGCGGGATCGCAGTTCACTCTAGCCGCGTTGGCGACCACGGCCGTGCCCGGACTGGTCCTGACCGGCACACGCACGCTCGGCTCGGTGGCCGGCGGCGACTACGAGTCGGCCGTCGTCCGCGACGCCGACGGCCGGTCCTCGGCGATCCGTCGTCCCCGGAACCAGCGCGCGGAAGCGCGCCAGTCCGCCGACCTCGTCGCGATCCGCGCCCTGAGCGCCGGGATCCGCACGCGCCTCCCGTTCGCCGTGCCGGAGTACCGCGGACAGGCGCCGATCGGGTCGACGCGCGCCATCCTGACGTCCTACGTCGAGGGCGCGCACCCCGCGCTCCGCGACCTGACCGACCGGCCCGAGCTGGCCACCAGCGTCGGTCGCGCGATCGCCGCACTGCACGCCCTGCCGACCAGCTTCGTGACCGACGCCGGCCTGCCGTCCCTGACGCCCTTCGAGGTGCTCCGCTCGGCCGTGTCCGTGATGGACCGCGCCGTCGCGACGAAGCTCGTGCCGGACGCCCTGCAGGAGCGCTGGGAGGGCGCCGCGCGCGACCAGCAGCTCTGGCAGTTCACGCCGACCGTCGTGCACGGCTCGCTCGGACTCGACTCGGTCCTCGTCCAGGGGGACGACGTCACGGGCGTCCTCGGGTGGGGCGAGCTCCGGCTCGGCGACCCGGCCAAGGACCTGGCGTGGGTGCTCGCCGGCCGCCGCGAGGCGTTCGACACCGTGCTCAGCGCCTACACCGCGGGCGGCGGCGGTCGTGACCGCCAGCTCGGGCAGCGCGCCCGCGTGCACCACGAACTCGAGACCGCGCAGTGGCTGCTGCACGGCGTCCAGGTGAAGAGCACCGAGGTCGTCGACGACGCGGTCGCGATGATGCACCGGCTCGCCGAGGCCGTGCACGCCCCGTCGGCCGCCCCGCTGCAGGCCGTCTCACCGGAGACGATGGAGATCGGCGAGGTCGAGCAACTGCTCTCCTCGACCGAACGCCGCCACAGCTGACACACGCGGCACGGCCGGGAGGCCCGCCTCGCGTCAGCAGATCGCCTCGCCTCAGCCGATCGCCTCGCGCCAGGCGCGCTCGAGTCCGGCCCGGTCGAGCAGCGTCGACGGTCGGACCTCCAGGTCGTCGGCGACGAAGTAGAACACCGCGTCGACGTCCGTGATCGGCCGCCCGGTGAACTCGGCGTACGCGACCCGGTACAGCGCGAGCTGCAACTGCCGCCGGTCGAGGTCGTCGGCGCCGCTCGGGGCCTTGCCGGTCTTCCAGTCGACGACCTCGATGCGCCCGTCGATCTCGTACACGGCGTCGAGCTTGCAGACGACGCTGTGACCGAGGAACGGGATGTGGATCTCGCGCTCGACCTCGACCGGGGTGAGCCCTGCCCACCGTGAGCGGGCGAAGGTGTCCTGGAAGTCGGCCAGCCGCCGGGCGTCGTCGTCGCTGACCGGGACCTCGCTGGCCGCCGCCGGACCGCCCTCGGTCGTCTCGTCGGGATCCAGGTCGAGCTCGCCGGCCCACGCGTCGAACCCGCCGTCCCAGCCGCCGAGCGCCGCCGGGGCCTCGCCGCGGGCGCGCTGCTCGACCCACTGGTGGAACAGCGTGCCGAGACGTGTCGCACGGTACGGGCGTTCCGGCATCGGTCGGCGCAGCCGCTCGGCCACCTTGTCCGGCTCACCGAGGTAGTCCTTGAACCCGGACGCCGGCACCCGGTGCGGGACGACGACCTGGTGGGCGGCCGACCGCGAGGCGCGACGTTCCGCGAGCAGCAGGTCGATGTCGGCGGCGTACCGTCCGGCGGCACCGGGGTTCGCGTTCCGGACCCGGTCCGCCGCGGCGAGCACACGGGGCCCGCGGGAGCCGAAGGGCACGTGCGGCCAGGTCTGCGACGCCCCCTGGTCGCCGAGGGGGTTCGACTCGTGGGTCGTGCCGTCCGGGATCCGGTCCGCCGCGAGCACCCCGGCCTCGACCAGGTCGTGCAGGTACCGGCTCGGTGCGGTGGGCTTCACCCCGGTCGACCACGACGAGCCGCTGACGAGCAGCTCGTGCTTGGCCCGGGTCAGCGCGACGTAGGTCAGCCGGCGTTCCTCGTCCTCGTTCCGCGCCTTGACCGCGTCCTTGAAGGCGTCGATCGCGTCGACGACGTCCTTCTGGGTCTCCTGTCCGCGCCAGGCCAGGCGTGGCAGTTCGTCGGCGTCGCCGCGGAACTCGTACGGCAGCCGGCCGAAGCCGAGCCAGCCGGTCGAGCCCTCCTGCGGCCGGGCCGGCAGTCCGCCCTCGACCATCCGGGGCACGGCGACCGCGTCCCACTCGAGCCCCTTCGACCCGTGGATGGTGAGGATCTGGACGGTGCCGCCCTCGGGTTCCTCGGAGCGCGGCCCCATGTCGTCGCGGCGGGCGGCGGCGTCGATCCAGCCGAGGAACGCGCCGAGGTCGGCCCGGTCGTCGGTCTGCACGAAGCCGCTCAGCTCGTCGACGAAGGCGTCGAGGTACGCCGAGCCGCCCTGCTCGTGCGCGCTGACCTCGATGTCGAGCCGCATCTCCTGCACGACGAGTGTGACGAAGTCGACCAGGTCGCCCCCGGCACGGGCCCGCAACGAGGACAGCTGTGTGCCGAGTGCCCGCATGCGCTCCCGGCCGGCCGGGCTGATCGCGTCGAGCGCCGAGTGGTCATCGGGCGCGGTCGTGACGAAGTCGAGCGCGTCGACGACGGACCCGTGCTCCCCCGCGGCGACCGAGGCCCGGAACGCCGCGGTGACCTCGTCGTCGAGGCGTCGGTGCGTGTGGTCGCGGCCGAACAGCCAGCGGGCCAGGCCGTGCAGCGCGACGATGTCGGCCGCGCCGATCCGCCACCGTGCCCCGGCCAGCAGCCGGATCAGGTCGTTGCCCGCGGCGGGGTCGTGCAGCACGCGGAGGCACGCCACCAGGTCGACGATCTCCGGCCGCTGCAGCAGACCCCCGGTGCCGAGCACGTGGTACGGCACCGCCCGGGCACCGAGCGCCGCCGTGAACGCGGAGAGGTCCTTCCGGGCGCGGAGCAGCAGCGCCATGGAGCCGCCGGGGTTCCGGGTCCGGTGGTCGGCGAACCAGGCGGCCACCGCGTCGGCTTCTTCCGGCAGGGTCTCCGGGAACACCGCGCCGACGGTCCCGCGGTCGGCGCCGGGGCGTGGTTCGAGGCGTTCCACCTGGACCTCGGACGCGCTCGAGAGCGGCTCGACGACGGCGTTCGCGGCGGCGAGCACGTCGATCGGGTTCCGCCAGCTGGTCGACAGGGCGTAGGTGACGACGGGATCGCCAGCCGCATCGCCGAAGTCGGCCGGGAAGCGTGCGAGGTTCGCGGCGCTCGCCCCACGGAAGCCGTAGATGGACTGGTGCGGGTCGCCGACCGCCATCACCGGGTGGTCACGGAACAGCCGTGCCAGGAAGCGGGTCTGCACGACCGAGGTGTCCTGGTACTCGTCGAGCAGCACCACGGCGAACCGGGAGCGCAGGTCGTCGGCCACCCGCGGTGCTGCGTCCGCGGCGGCGAGCGCCAGGGCGATCTGGTCCGAGAACTCGACGAAGCCGCGGTCGACCTTCTGGCGGCGGAACTCCTCGACCAGGTCGGCGAGCGGTTCGAGGGACCCGATCGCGGCGACGGCGTCGGTGACGGCCCTGTACGGCGTCCCGCGGCTGGAGCCCGGCAGTTCGAGCAGTTCGCCGAAGTCGATCGCGAACCGGCGGAGGTCGGCCGGGTCGACGAGGTGCTCGGAGGCGGCGCCGGCGAGCGCGACGACCGCGGCGGTGATGGTGTCGACGTTCCGGTCGAGGCCCGCGAGCCGGTCGTCCCGTGCGGCGACGACGACCCGTCTGGCGAGCTGCCACGCCGAGGGTTCGGTGAGCACCTGGGACTCGCCGTCCCGCCCGACGAGCAGGGCGTTCTCGCGGAAGACGGCGTTCGCGAACGCGTTGTAGGTGGACACGGTGGGTGCGAGGAAGGCGTCGCCGGTCTCGATCAACCCGACGTCCTCGAGCGCGCCGATCCGGTCGTTGATGCGGACCCCGAGCTCACCGGCGGCCTTGCGGGTGAAGGTCAGCCCGAGCACCTGGTCGGGCTGCACGAAGCCGTTCGCGAGCAGCCAGACGACCCGGGAGGCCATCGTCTCGGTCTTCCCGCTGCCGGCGCCCGCGACCACCAGGGCCGGGGCGAGCGGGGACTCGATGACGGCCCGCTGCTGCGCGGTCGGTCGGGGCTTGCCCAGGGCGTCGGCGATCTCGTCGGCCCCGTACCGGCGGCGAGCCGGACGCTCGTCCGGCACCGCGCCTCCCGTCGGGGCGACGGTCGGGGCCGCAGCCGCAACCGAAGTCGTCACCGCGGACGCGGCGGTCTGGTCCACCGTGGTCTCGTCGCTCACCAGGTCACCTCGCCCACCACGTGGATGCGGCACTCGGTGCCGGTGCGGGCCCGGTCGCAGTGGTCGTCCACGTTCGCCAGGAACGTCCGCCCGGCCATGCCGCGCGCGACGGTGTGCAGGCGTTCGCGGTAGGCCTCGCGCGACTCCGGGTCGAGGGCCCGCTGCGTCCGCTCGGAGTACGCGTGCGCGCCCTTGGGGTTCTGCACGAAGACGAGCCGGGCGTCGGTGGTCTCCGCACCCTCCGGCACACCCTCGACCGCTCCGTCCGCCACGGCGAGCTGGTACGCGGCGAGCTGCGGGTGTGCGGGCATGTCGTTCTTCTCGCTCGGCATGACGCGGCCGGTCTTCAGGTCGACGATGCTGATCCGACCCTCGGGGTCGACCTCGATGCGGTCGATGCTCCCCCGCACCCGTGCCGGGCCGGTCACGAGGGCGAACGATGCCTCGGCGCCGAGCACCCGTCGGCCGGCGCTGGCGAAGGTCCGCAGGTAGTCGCTGAGCCCCTCGATCATCCGCCGGGTGCGGGCTCGCTCACGGTCCGCGACCCACGGGGACTCGAAGGTCAGCTCGTCCCAGCGTTCCTCGACCCGGTGCCACAGCGACTCGACGTCGACGTCGGTCGCGTGCTCCATCGCCTCGTGCACGATCGTGCCGATGCCCATCGCCGGGCTCGGGGCACCGCCGCCGAACGTCTGCGCGAACCAGTGCACCGGGCACTCCTCGAACGTGCCGATCCGGGAGGGCGACACCGCGACCGTCGGCGGTACTGGCTCGACCACGGCCCCGTCCTCGTCCTCGCCGCCCTCGGGCACGACCGGTTCCGCGTCGAGGTCGACCAGGGGTGCGTCCGTCGACGGCTCGACGATGCCGTACCAGTCGTCCGGGGCCGCGCCGGGGACGTCCTCGGCAGCCAGACGGGCCAGCGCCGAGGCCGCCTCGTGGTCCCCGGTCGCCACCACCCGGCGGCGCAGCGACCCGGCCAGCCCGCGCAACGACAGCGGGTGCGCGGACGCCTGCCGGTCCGGCGGCACCGGCACCAGCCGCACGAACGGCGACGGTGACTCGTCGTCGTTCGCGACGGTCGCGATGACCACCTGGGTCGTCGCGCGGGACACCGCCCGTACGAACAGCCGGAGCTCGTCACCGATCACCGCGGCGCGGTCGTCGGTCGGCGAGTGCGGGATCCCCGCCGCCGCCCGGACCAGCCCGTCCGGGTCGAGCAGGCTGCCGCGCACCCGGGTGTTCGGCCAGACGCCGTCCTGGAGGCCCGTGACCACCACGACGTCGCACTCCAGTCCGACCGTGGCCGAGGGGGTCAGCACGCGGACCCGTCCGGCGGTCCGGTCCGGCCCGATCGAGTCTTCCGGCAGGTCGGCCCCGAGGAGGTCGTCGACGAACACCCGCGCCGGCGCGTCCGGCGTCCGCTCGACGAAGCGCTTCGCGGCGGTGAACAGCCCGACCACGGCGTCGAGGTGTCGGTCCGCCTCGGCAGCCCCGACCCCGCCGGCGACGGACTGCGCGCGCCACACCCCGGCCAGGCCGCTGCGTTCCCAGAGGCCCCAGAGGATCTCCTCGATGCTCGCCCCCGACTCGGCGTCCTGCCGTGCGGTGACGAAGCTCGTGGCGAGCCGCATCGCGCGTCGGGCGAAGGCGGCGTCGATCGTGGCCAGGCGTTCCGGGGCGCCGAGCGCGTCGACGAGCAGCTCGTCGGCCGTCCGGGTCCCACCGCCGGCGAGCTCTTCCCGCCGGAGGGCCAGCCGCAGCCGACGGATCGCCAGGGTGTCCAGGCCGCCGAGCGGTCCGGTGGCGAACGACGTCGCCAGGTCGGCGTCGAGCGGGAGCACCCCGAGCGCGACGGCCGCGGCGTCGACCAGGGTCCGGGAGGCCGTGTCGTCCCGCGGGCGGGTCGGTGCGGCACCGGCGGTCGCGGGGACCTCGGCCACCGAGAGCGCCCGGACCAGTTCGGGGATCGCGGCACCGCTGCGGGTGACGACGACCATGCGGTGCCACGGGACGCCGTCGAGCAGCCGGTGTTCGCGGAGACGTCTCGCCACGGCGGCCACCATCGCGGAACGGCTGGGGGCTTCCAGGTGCAGGACGGCGTCGGAGCTGCCACGGGCCTCCCGGGCAAGGGCCGCCCGCTGTCGACCGGCGGCCGCGGTGCCGATGCGCCCGGTGATGCCAGTCACCAGCGCGCGGATCGGGGCCGCGTGCCGGTGCACGGTGTCGAGGACGATCTCCTGGACCTGCGGGACGCCGAGCCGTGGGCCGAGGTGGCCGAGGACGTCCGGGACGCCGCCGCGGAACGCGGACGCGGCGATGTCCGGGTCGCCGAACGCGACCACCTGCACGCCCGAGCGGGCCAGGGCGCCGAGCAGGCCGATCTCGCCCTCGACGAGTTCCTGCACGTCGTCGACGACCACCAGACGGAGGGCTGCGACGGCGGGCGGCAGGTCCCCCCGGAGCACCGCGGCGGTGGCGAAGGCGACGAGTTCGGCGGCGTCCAGACTGGTCGACCGGAAGGCGGTGACGGCCGCGCGGTACTCGTCGACGAAGTCGCCCACCGCCCGCCACTCGGGGTGGCCGGTGTCGTCGCCGAGCTCGCGCATGTCGTCGGGTTCGATGCCGGCGGCGACCGCCCGCATCATCAGGTCGCGGAGCGCCGTGCGGAAGCCGGCCCGCTCGCGGACCACCTCGGTGATCGGCGCCGGCCAGTCCGGTCCGGTGCCGTCGAGTTCGTGGCCGTCCAGGAGGTCCGCGATGATCCGGTCCTGTTCGCCGCCGGTCAGCAGGGTCGGCGCCTCCTGCCCCTGGACCGAGGCCGCGTGCGCCACCACCTGGAAGGCGAGGGAGTTGACTGTGCGTGCCAGGGCCCCCGGCGTGACCCGGTCGACGGCGGCCGCCAGACGGTCGCGGAGTGCGGTCGCGGCGACGCGCGCCGAGGTCAGCGCGAGGACGGTGCCGTGCCCGGAGGCGTCCACCGCGCCGGGGCGGGCGGACCGGTCGGCCACGAGCCGCGTCAGCGTGCTCGTCTTGCCGGTCCCCGGAGCGCCGATGACGGCTGCGTGCACCCCGTCGGGCAGGGCGAGCACCGCCTGCTGCGCCGGGTCGTCGACCAGTGCGCGCGCGACCGAGCCGAGGTCCGGCGCGGGCGTCAGGGTGGTCGGTGGCACGGTCGTACGGTACCCACCGCAGCCGACATCCCGGGCCGCCCGCGCCGGGGTGCGGACGCGGCCGTGCGCCCGCGGCGAACGCTCCGGGCCGCCCGCGGACGCTCGACTAGGGTGAGGTCGTGGACATCAAGATCGGCATCATCAACAGCCCCCGCGAGATCAGTTTCGAGACGGCGCAGACCGCCGACGAGATCGAGACCGCCGTGGCTGACGCGCTCGCGGCCAAGGCGACGCACATCTCCCTCACCGACGACAAGGGCCGCCGGTTCATCGTGCCGGTCGGATCGCTCGCGTACGTCGAGGTGGGCGCCGAAGAGTCGCGCCGCATCGGCTTCTTCGCCTGACGCTCCCCGCATGGAGCTCCTCTTCGCCGTGCTCGGCGGGATCCTCCTCGGGGCGGTCGCCCACGTCGTCGTGCCCTGGCGCACGACCCGTGGGGTGCTGATCGGCCCCGTGGTCGGCGGCATCGTCGCGGCCGTCCTGTGGGAGGCCCTGACCTGGGCCGGCTGGTCGTACGGCGGGACCTGGATCTGGGTCGTCGCCCTGGTGGCTGCTGCCGCCGCCGCGCTCGTCGTCGAGGTGCTGGTCGGCCGTCGCCGCACCGCAGCGGACGACGCGCACTACGAGCGGATGGTCAAGCAGGGCGCCTAGCGCACGCTCAGGCCGTCAGACGGTCAGGCGGTCAGGCGGTCAGGCCGAGGGCGTCCATCCGGCGGGTGTGTGCCGCGATGAGTTCGGTCCAGACCGGCTCGAGCCGCTCCTGGTCCTCCCGGGCGTGGGACGCCAGCGCCGACCGGGCCACGAGCAGCGTGTCGCCCACGAGCCGTCGGCCCCACATCGCCAGACGGGACGCCACGACCGGGTCCTCGTCGATGCGGGCGGTCAGTTCCTCGACCACCGCGGGCTCTTCACGGGTGTCGAACACCGTGCGCAGGCGCTGCCGCACGTCGATCGGCAGCGACCGCAGCAGGTTGGCGAACAGGTCGTTGAGGATGCCGGCGGTGACGTACCCGGTGAGCATCGACTCGTACCAGTCGGCACCGCTCGTGCGCTCGAGGAAACGGTCGATCGCGTCCCGGTGCGGGGCCATCAGATCGGCTGGCTCCTTGCCGCCACGCTCGATCTCGGCCACGATGGCACGGTGCCGCTCGAGAGCGGTCGTCGCGAGCACCCCGGTGACCAGACGGCCCGAGAGCGTCGGCGCACCGGCGCCGGCACGGCCCATGGTCTCGTACAGCGACAGCTGCAGGTAGGCCGCCTGGCCGAGGTAGACGTCCAGCTCAGGGCTGACGTCGTCCAACTGCAGACGCTCGACGGTCCCGCTGCGCGGGTTCCGCGACGCGAGCCAGGTTGCAGCGAGTTGCCCAGCACGCTTCCGGTTCCACCACGACACCACCCGCCCAGCATACGGGTCGGGTGATACCCCTCCGGCACGTCGGTAGACTGGCCCGGACTCCTCCCCACGAACAGGGTGAACTTCTTTGACTTTCTCAGAACTCCAGATCGAGCAGGACATCGTCGATGCGCTCGCGAGCAAGGGCATCATCGAGCCCTTCCCGATCCAGCAGCAGACGATCCCACTCGCCCTGACCGGCCAGGACATCATCGGTCAGGCCAAGACCGGCACCGGCAAGACCTTCGGGTTCGGCCTGCCGCTGATCCAGCGCATCGGCGCCGACCCCGCACCGGGTGTGAAGGCGCTCGTCGTCGTCCCCACCCGCGAGCTCGCCGTGCAGGTGAGCGAGGACCTCGAGTCCGCGATGGTGAACCGTCCGACCAAGCTCGTCTCGATCTACGGCGGCAAGGCGTACGAGGGCCAGGTCGAGCAGCTCAAGGCCGGCGCGCAGATCGTCGTCGGGACGCCCGGTCGTCTCATCGACCTGCAGCGCCAGCGTCTCCTCGACCTCTCGCACGTGCAGGAGATCGTCCTCGACGAGGCCGACCGCATGCTCGACCTCGGGTTCCTCTCCGACATCGAGCGGATCTTCCAGGCCGTGCCCGAGGTGCGGCACACGATGCTGTTCTCGGCGACGATGCCGGCACCGATCGTCGCGCTCGCCCGCCGCTTCATGTCGCGACCGGTGCACATCCGCGCGACGGACCCCGACGAGGGTCTGATGCAGGCGAACATCAAGCACGTCATCTACCGCGCACACTCCCTGGACAAGGACGAGGTCATCGCCCGCATCCTCCAGGCCGAGGGTCGCGGCAAGACCGTCATCTTCACGCGCACCAAGCGTGCCGCTGCCCGCATCGTCGAGGAGCTGAAGGACCGCGGCTTCAACGCCGCCGCCGTCCACGGTGACCTCAACCAGGAGCAGCGCGAGCGTGCGATGGCAGCCTTCAAGGCCGGCAAGCGCGACGTCCTCATCGCGACCGACGTCGCCGCCCGTGGCATCGACGTGGACGACGTCACGCACGTCATCAACCACACGATCCCGGACGACCCGGACACGTACCTGCACCGCGCCGGTCGCACCGGCCGTGCCGGCAAGACCGGCATCGCGGTCACGTTCGTCGACTGGGACGATCTGCACAAGTGGACGCTGATCGACAAGGCGCTCGAGTTCGGCATCCCCGAGCCCGTCGAGACGTACTCGTCGTCCCCGCACCTCTTCACCGACCTGGACATCCCGGTCGGCACCAAGGGCCGCCTGCCCGGCACGACCTCGCACGCCGCCACCGCCGGCACCGAGAAGTCGTCGGCCGGTTCGCGATCGGGCTCGCGCTCGGGCTCCGACTCACGCTCCGACTCCGGCTCGCGTTCCGGCAGCGCCGGCGAGTCCCGGTCGCGGAACCGCACCCGGTCCGCCGGGTCGGAGTCGTCCGGCTCGCGTCGCGGCTCCGGTGACCGTCCGGCAGCGGAGCGCACCGCGCCCGCCGAGGACGCGCAGGACGTCACCACCGCCGCTGCCACGGTCGAGGGTGCTCCGGCCCCCGCCGCCGGTGACGAGTCGGGTGACGGCACGCAGAAGCGTCGTCGCCGCCGTCGCCGTCGTGGCGGCAGCGGATCGTCGGAGGCGACCGCCTCGGCACCGCAGGGTTCCGCGGACGGCGAGTAGCGCCTCCAGGTCGATCGGCCCCGTCACCTCGGTGACGGGGCCGTCGTCGTCCCACGGCCCGGTCCGCGTCGTGCTGACGGGAGGCCCGTGGCCGGCCCCGCCGGGCCGGGCCGGGTCAGCCGCTTCAGGCCCGCCGCTTCAGGACAGGCGGGACCCCGGCCCGACGACCGGCTCGCTGCCGGTGGCCTGCTCGACGATCGCGTCGAACGACCGGCGGCACGTGCGGTGCTCGCCGAGGCGGTTCGGCTTGCCCTCGCCGTGGTAGTCGCTCGACCCGGTGACGAAGAGCCCGAACTGCTGGGTCCAGTCGAGCAGGGTGCGCTTGCCGTGTGCCTGGTTCTCGCGGTGGTCGACCTCCAGGCCGGCGAGCCCCGCGTCGACGAGTTCGCGGAGCATCAGCTCGTCGATCACGATCCCCCGGGACGACGCTGCCGGGTGGGCGATCACGGGCACCCCACCGGCGGCACGGATGAGCTCGACGCCACGCAGCGGCGACGGGGCGTCGTGCGGCTGGTAGTAGCCGGAGGACGGGTGGAGGATGCCGCGGAACGCCGCACTGCGGTCGGACTCGAGGCCGAGCCGGACCAGCGCGTCGGCGATGTGCGGGCGGCCGATGGTCGCGCCCTCGCTCGACTCGGCCAGGACGTCGTCCCAGGTGATCGGGTGGTCGCGACCGATCGCGTCGACCATGCTGCGGGCCCGGGTGAGGCGGCCGTCACGGATCGCGGTGGTCTCGGCGACGAGACCCGGGTCCGCCGGGTCGACCAGGTAGCCGAGCACGTGCACGCTCCGCCAGCCGATCCGGGTGCTGAGCTCGAGCCCGGGCACCAGCGTCATCGGCAGCTGCCGGACGGCTTCGGCGGCCTCGTGCCAGCCCGCTGTGGTGTCGTGGTCGGTCAGGGCGACGCCGTCGAGGCCGCTGGCCGCAGCGGCCCGGACCAGCTCCCCCGGGCGCTCGGTGCCGTCGGAGACGCTCGAGTGAGCGTGCAGGTCGATGAACGGATCAGGCACCCCGTCATGCTACCGACAGGTCACCAGCCGGTCGGACGCCGTTCACAGACGCGGTTCGCCGGCCGTGCGCTCGGCCGCTGCGGACCAGCCGTGTCCCGCGGACCAGGAGAGTGTCACCCAGCATCCGGGGGCTCCACGTGTGACGGGGTGGACGATGACGCCGATGGTCTCCGGGACGACGGCGTCGTCGAACGTCACCCGCGCCTCCGCGTCCGGCCGCACGGCGAGTGCCGGAGCACACGTGCGCCACGCTGTCGCCGCGGTTGCCCGCTGTCCCCGGCTGACCGCCGCGTCGAAGCGACGCTCGTCGTGGTGCCGGAGCCCGTCGACGGCAGCGCGCCGGGCGTGCAGCCCGGACGCCGCCGACGTCGGCCGGCGTGCTGTGGACGGCGCACCCGGCCAGGAGGACCGTGGCCACGCCCGCCACGAGGGCCGCGGTGACGCCTCGGTCTCGTCCCACGTGTGTCCTCGTCACCGCACGTCCCGTGTGCGGCGGAGCGGCGGGAGCAGGTGCATCGACGCGAAGGCGAACACGCCGAGTGCGGGCAGGAAGAACCGCGGGTCGGGTTCGTAGCCGTCGGTCGCGGGCTGGTCGGCGTACGCCTCGTTGTGCACCGGGCCGGCCGTTCCGACCACGGAGGACAGGCAGAGGACCGCGACGGCGACCCCGAACACCACGAACGTCCAGCCGGCTCGACGGATCCACCACGCTCGTGCCCGGGGGACGATGCGGAGCGGCAGTGCGAGCCAGACGAGCGCGAGGCCCGAGGTCGCTCCGCCCGGCGGACGACGGAGCGCGATCGGTGGGACCTGCTGCCAGTCGGCCATGGCTGGATGCTAGCGCGAGCGGCGTCTCCGGCCCCCGGCGAGCTGCGAAGTCGCCCCCGAGCTGCACATCCGCGGCCTCCGCCCATGTACGGCGCGTGCACACCGTGCTTGGATGCACCGAGACCGGATCAGGCCTTGTGAGCGGCAGGCGGGCGTGATGGTCATCCTCGGAGCGGAACGCGCGCAGTCGTTGCGCCGCGAACTCGAGGCGGCCCGTGCCGCCGGACACCTGCGGAACCGCCTCGAGTCCTTCCCGAGCACGGCCTGGGCGCGGTGGTCGATCCGTGCTGCCTTCGCTGCCCCGTTCCTGGTGATCGCGTCCGTCGCCGCGGATCCCTCGGTGTCCACGATCACCGTCAACCAGACCGCCGTCGACCACGTCTCCACGTTGGCGTGGGACCGCGCCGACGTGGCCTGGATCACTCAGCTCTACCCACCGTTGGGCACCGTCCTGGTGCGGTTGATCCCCGGCGGCGCTGCCGGGTTGGCCCTGGTCGGTGCGCTCGTCGCCGGGGTCCTGCTGCAGTTGCTGCTTGAGGTCATGGTGCAGCGGCGGTTCGAGTGGTGGAAGAGCGCGGTGTTCCTCGTCGCGATCGGCGCCAACCCGCTGTTCGCGTACACGGCCACCGGCAACTTCGAGGCGTTCCTCAGCATCGCGTTCTTCGGGATCGGCACGATCAACATGGTCCGGTTCGTCTCGAGCGGGAACACGAAGGCCGGGTTCGAGTCCGGCATCCTCTTCATGCTCGCTGCCCTCGCGGACGCATCCGGCCTGGTGCTCGTGGTCGCCGCAGCGGTCACGGCTCCCCTGCTGTCCGTGGCCCGGCGGTCCGAGTCCGGGGCCCGCTGGTCGAACGTGCTGATCGTGCTCTTCCCGACGATCGCCGTGTTCGCCGCGGTGATGTTCCTCCAGCTGCTGTTCGGGCACAGTCCGTGGTCGGTGTTCGAGAACGCGGTCCACTTCGACCCGACGCTCGGGGCACTGGTCCCGCACCTCTTCACGACCCTCGACGGCGTGCTGATCCTCGCTCCCGTCGCCAGTGGCTCCGCCCTGGCCCTCCTCAGCCGTCGCCCCGGTTCGATACTCATCTCGGTGTTCGTGTTCCTGGCGCTCGTGCTCGGGTACGTCTTCGGCCTGATCCCGGTGAACTCGGCGGGGAACGTGTTCCTGGTGATGACGATGATGGGCATCGCGGTGATCCCGGCGGCCCGGACGGTGCGGGCGAGCGTGCTGATCACCGTCGTCGGTGGGGTCCAGGTGCTCATCGCGTGGACCGCGGCACTCAACCGGCCGGTGACGCACAGCTGGATGACGGCCATCGGGCACGTCCTCGGGTGGCGATGACCGATGGGCTCCACGCGTTCGACGAGGTCCGGGCGGCACGTCGCGCTCGTCCGTCCGGACGAACTCGTCGAGCTCGAGGCGGAGGGTCTCGACGCGGCGCTGCAGCGGCCCGGAGCCGGCCAGCGGTACCTCGCGGAGGACTGGATGCCACTCCGGATGCTCGCGGACGGCACGATGCTGGTCGCCACCTCCGCCCGCGCCGACGACGCGTCCCTCGCCGACGCACTCGCCGAGGAGCTCGGGGCACCCGTCACCTTCGTCCCGGTCGACAGCTGGACCCTCCGCCGTGCGGTCCTGGGCCGGTTCCACGGTGCCGTCGCCGATGCCGCGGCGAACGAACTCCACGACCGGAACCCCACGCTCTCCGCCCGCGTCGTGTTCTCCCGTGCCCAGAAGGTGACGGGAGGCGCGCTCCTGCTGGTCGTGCTCGCCTGCGCCGTCGCGTGGCCGGCTGCCACCGTCATCGCGGCGCTGACCGCCGCGAGCCTGGTGTTCCTCGCGGGCACCGGCTTCAAGTTCGTCGTGGCGACGCAGGGTGCCCGCTACGACGTCGTCGAACGCATCACGGGTGCCGAGGTGGCGGCGCTGGACGACGACGACCTGCCGACGTACACCGTCCTCGTCCCGGTGTTCCGTGAGGCGAACATCGTCGCGCAGTTGATCGACAACCTCGGGGGGCTCGACTACCCCGTGCACAAGCTCGAGGTGATCATCCTGACCGAGGAAGAGGACCAGGAGACGCGGGACGCCATCGCAGTGGCGAACCCGCCCGCACACTTCCGTGTCATCAGCGTGCCGAAGGGGCATCCGCAGACGAAACCCCGCGCGTGCAACGTCGGTCTCTACGTCGCCACCGGTGACTTCCTGGTGATCTACGACGCCGAGGACACCCCGGACCCGGACCAGCTCAAGAAGGCCCTCATCGCGTTCGAGCGTGGTGGCGAGTCCACCGTGTGCGTGCAGGCGGCGCTGAACTACTTCAACGCCCGCGAGAACGTCCTGACCCGGATGTTCACCCTGGAGTACTCCTACTGGTTCGACTACATGCTCGCCGGGCTCGACCATTCCTCGTTGCCGATCCCGTTGGGCGGGACGTCGAACCACTTCCGGACCGCCTCGCTCGTCGAGCTCGGCGGCTGGGACCCGTACAACGTGACCGAGGACGCCGACCTCGGGATCCGGGCCAGTGCCGTCGGCTACCGCGTCGGGGTGATCAACTCCACGACGATGGAGGAGGCGAACACCTCGATCCCGAACTTCATCCGCCAGCGCTCCCGGTGGATCAAGGGCTACATGCAGACGAGCCTGGTCCATGCCCGACGCCCGGTCGCCCTCATCCGGCAGATCGGCCTCCGCAGGTTCTCTGCCTTCGTGCTCCTCATCGCCGGCACCCCCGCGACGTTCCTGTGCGTGCTGCCGTTCTCCGCGCTCACCGTCGTGACGTTCCTGGTCCCGCAGGGCAGCCTCCAGGCAGTGTTCCCGGTGTGGGTGCTCTGGCTGTGCCTGTTCAACTTCCTGGTCGGCAACGCGATCATGATCTACCTGTCGATGATGGGCCCCTTCAAACGCGGGACCTTCCACCTGATCCTCTGGTCGCTCCTCAACCCGGTGTACTGGACCCTGCACTCGATCGCGGCGTACAAGGCCCTCTGGCAGCTGCTCACCCGCCCGCACTACTGGGAGAAGACCGAGCACGGCCTGACGACCCACGGGCCCGGGGGCGGCGCCGTGGGCGACAGCGCGGGCGGAGGTGCGCCGGGCGATGCCGGTTGACGCTGCGCAGGTGGCCGGGTCGCCCACCACCGAGCAACCAGGGGGAACGGACATGTCCACAGCACAGCGCGCAGCGGCGACGAGGGTCCGGGCGACATGAGCGCGGTCAACTCGGGCGTGGAGCGCGTCCGGCGTCGGCACCGAGAACATCGAGGAGCGCCAGCGCGTCCGCGTCCCTCGAGCCGGGCGGCGCCGTGTACAAGACGAGGAACTGGCCCTGATCGGTGAGCTCGAGTGCGTCGCAGTCGACGGTGACCTCGCCGACGGCCGGGTGCCGGAAAGTCTTCGTCAGCACCGGCGCCGGATGGACGTCCTGCCGTTCCCAGAGCCGGGCGAAGTCGGCGTTCCCGGTCCGCAGCTCCTGCACGAGTCCGGCGACTTCGTCGTCCGCGGGGTGCTGCGCGAGCGTGGTGCGCAACCGCATGACGACCTGCTGCTGGAACTCCGTTCCGTCGGAGATGCCGTACGGCGGGACGACGGGCAGGGGCGATCCGGCAACGGGGAAGGCCTTGCGGGCGAGGTTCCGTCCGGCGCGGTCCTGCCCGGCGAAGTCCTCCATCAGCGCCACCGCGAGGTCGTTCCAGGCGAGGACCTCGAAGTCCGCGGACATCACGATCGCCGCGGTCTGCGGCAGGCGCTCGACGACGGCCAGGATGCTCGGGCGTACCTCCCGTTGGACGGTCCCCCGGTGCAGCGGAAGGGTCCCGGCGAGCAGGTGGAGGTGGGCGGACTCGGCCGAGGTGAGCCGCAGCGTGCCCGCGATCCCTGCCAGGACCTCGGCGGAGGGACGGGGTGCGCGCCCCTGCTCGAGCCGCACGTAGTACTCGGTCGAGATGTGCGCCAAGACGGCGACCTCCTCGCGCCGGAGGCCCGGCGTCCGCCGACGCGTCCCCGACGGCAGGCCGATGTCCTCCGGATGCAGCCGTTCCCGCCGGGAGCGGAGGAACGCGGCGAGCTCCTGCTTGTCCATGCGCCGAGTCTGCCCCGAGCGGGCGGCGCGATCCTGGTACCGGGTGTACCTGGCTCCGGGAGGCGCTGTGGCCGGACGCTGACGTCATGACCAACGACACCAGCATCACTCCCCCCACCATCCTCCCGATCGGCCTGCTCACCGGCAAGGTCGTGTTGATCTCCGGCGCCAGCCGCGGCATCGGGGCGGCCGCCGCTCGGCTGTTCGCCCGCGAAGGGGCCGCCGTCGTCCTGGCAGCGCGGAGCACCGACGCCCTCGACGCCGTCGTCGCCGCCGTCCGGGCCGACGGCGGCACGGCGGACGCCGTCGCGCTCGACCTGGCCGACCCGGCGAGCATCCGCGCCGCCGTCGACCGGGTCGACGCCCTGCACGGGCGGCTCGACGGTGCGTTCAACAACGGTGCCGCGATCCAGCAGCCCGGACCGCTCGACACCACGAGCGACGAGGACCTCGACACGCAGTTCGCGGTGAACTTCCGCGGCCACTGGGTCGCCATGACCGCCGAGGCCGCCCTGATGCGACGCTCCGGCGGCGGGGCGATCGTGAACACCTCGAGCATCGGCAGCCGCCGTGCGAACCCGGCCCTCCCCGCCTACGGCGCGATGAAGCGCGCGCTCAACAGCATCACCGAGACCGCCGCGGTGACGTGGGCTCCCCAGGGGATCCGGGTGAACGGGATCACTCCGGGCGGCACGGCGACCGAGATGATCGACGCGTGGGAGGCGGCGACGCCGGGCATCGTCGAGCAGATCAACGCCTCGGTCCCACTCGGCCGGATGGCCCGGCCGGAGGAGGTCGCCGAGGTGGCGGCCTGGCTGCTCAGTGACCGGGCGTCGATGGTCACCGGGGCGAGCGTGCCGGTGGACGGCGGCGCCGGAGCCTGATCGGTGGAGCGGTGGGATGATGGGACGCATGGCCGACACCACTCCCCGCGCGACGAGCAACCGCTCCACCACTCCCGGCTCGTCCGTGTTCAAGGACCACATCGCGTCGAACTGGGCGGAGCGCGAGCGTCCGCTCCCGGCGCCCCGCGAGCAGTCCGCCTTCGCTGCCGAGCGTCGTGCGCGGCTCTCGGAGCTGCACACCGGACGGACGCTCGTCGTCCCCGCCGGGCAGGCGAAGGTGCGCTCGAACGACTGCGACTACCCGTTCCGCCCGCACTCCACGTTCGCGCACCTGACCGGCTGGGGCACGGACACCGTCGTCGGGTCCGTCCTGGTCCTGGCGCCGAACGGCAGCGGGCACGACGCCACGCTGTACTTCCGTGCGACCGCCGGCCGCGACTCCGAGGAGTTCTACGCGAACCCCGAGATCGGTGAGTTCTGGGTGGGACCGCGGCCCTCACTGGCCGAGGTGTCCGCCGACCTGGGCCTCGCAACCGCCGACCTGGGCGAGCTCGACCGGGTCCTCGACGGCCTCGACGCCTCGGTGCTGGTCGTCCGCGACGCCGACACCGACTTCACCCGCGCCCTCGACGAGCGGCTCGGTGCGACCGTCGGTGGCGCCGAGGATCAGGACGACACCCCGGCGACGGCGGACGTGCTCTCCCGCGACCTGTCCGAGCTGCGCCTGGTGAAGGACGCGTTCGAGGTCAGCGAACTCCGCAAGGCCGTCGACGCGACCCAGCACGGGTTCGACGACGTGATCGCCGACTTCGACGCGGTCCTCGCCCATCCCCGTGGCGAGCGCATCGTCGAGGGCACCTTCAACCGCCGTGCCCGCGCGGACGGCAACACGGTCGGGTACGACACGATCGCGGCTGCCGGCCACCACGCCTGCATCCTGCACTGGACCCGGAACGACGGTGCCGTGCAGCCGGGCGACCTCATCCTCATCGACGCCGGGGTCGAGGTCGACTCGTTCTACACAGCCGACATCACCCGGACGCTGCCGGTCAGCGGCACGTTCTCGCCCGTCCAGCGGATGGTCTACGAGGCCGTCCTGGAGGCTGCCGATGCGGCGTTCGCGATCGTCAAGCCCGGCATCACGTTCCGTGAGGTCCACGCGACCGCCATGCAGGTCATCGCCCGCAAGACGGCCGAGTGGGGCTTCCTGCCGGTCTCGGCCGACGAGTCGCTGGAGCCGGAGAACCAGTTCCACCGCCGGTACATGGTGCACGGCACGAGCCACCACCTCGGGCTCGACGTGCACGACTGCGCGAAGGCCCGCCGTGAGATGTACCTCGACGGCATCGTGCAGCCCGGCATGGTCTTCACCATCGAGCCCGGACTGTACTTCCAGCAGGACGACCTGACCGTGCCGGAGGAGTTCCGCGGCATCGGCGTCCGCATCGAGGACGACATCCTGGTGACCGAGGACGGCGCCGAGAACCTGTCCGTGCACATCCCCCGGACCCCCTCGGAAGTGGAGGGGTGGATCGCCCGCACTCCGCGCTAGCCTGGGCCTCGTGAGCGCTGAAGCCCCCTCGAGCACCTTCCTGATCGACGTCGAGCACTTCGACTCGCCCGATGCCCAGCGGCTGCGTGCCGCCCAGCGCATCGAGATCGACAGCACGTACGGCGCGGACACCGAGCCCGGACCGAAGCCCACGGCCGACTCGATCGCGGTGTTCTTCGTGGCGCGCGACGGCGACGGCACCCCGGTCGGCTGCGGTGGTCTGCGGATCGTCGACGACGGCATCGCCGAGGTGAAGCGGATGTACGTCCGGACGGAGTCCCGCGGGTCGGGTGTGGCCGCGGCGATGCTGCGTCGACTCGAGGAGGCCGCGCTCGACCTCGGTTCGCCGGCCCTCGTCCTCGAGACGGGCACGGAGCAGAAGCGGGCGATCGCGTTCTACGAGCGCGAGGGCTTCAGCCGCATCGCGAACTTCGGCCCGTACGTGGGCGCCGACCGCTCGGTCTGCTACTCGAAGATCCTCTGACCAGCAGAGCTGACGACGACGGGGGGGGGCCCCCCCGGCCCCGCCGCGGGGCCGCCCCCCCCGGCCCCCCCCCCGCCCCGCCGGGGGGGGCGGGGCCAGCGGGCGGGGGAGTCCGTGTCGTGGAC
>NZ_JARUXD010000041.1:0-33208 GCF_030433875.1 Curtobacterium sp. PsM8
TGGAGCTGACCGGTACTAATAAGCCGAAGACTTGACACACACTTTTTTCCTGACCCTTCGGGGTCAGGGCTCGCGTCCACTTTGTGGTTCCCGACAGACGATCGGGAATCAAACTGAATATTCGCTACGGCGGAGCAGTCTGAGACCAGATCATGGTCGATGGTGTTCCGGTGGTCATAGCGAGAGGGAAACGCCCGGTCACATTCCGAACCCGGAAGCTAAGCCTCTCAGCGCCGATGGTACTGCAAGGGGGACCTTGTGGGAGAGTAGGACGCCGCCGGACTTCTTTTCAATGGAAAGCCCCTGACGGGTGGAGCATCACGCTCCACCGGTCAGGGGCTTTTCTGCATTCCCCGGCAGAGCCATCTCCGGAGGACTGGCGCTAGCTGGCCGCCAGCGCAACGGGCGGCCACGGTAGGATCAGGGCGTCATGACAGCGCCATTCTCTTCTGCCACCGGTTCCGACGTCCGCGTCCGGTTCTGCCCGTCGCCCACCGGAACGCCGCACGTCGGCCTCGTCCGCACTGCCCTGTTCAACTGGGCCTATGCCCGGCACACCGGTGGCAAGCTCGTCTTCCGCATCGAGGACACCGATGCCGCCCGTGACAGCGAAGAGTCGTACGCCCAGATCATCGAGGCACTGCGCTGGCTGAAGCTGGACTGGGACGAGGGCGTCGAGGTCGGGGGACCGCTTGGCCCGTACCGACAGTCCGAGCGAGCCGACGTCTACGCCGACGCGATCGCGCAGCTGACGGCTGCCGGCCACGTGTACGAGTCGTACGTCACGCCGGAGGAGATGGAAGCCCGCAACGTCGCGAACGGCCGCGACCCGAAACAGGGCTACGACAACCACGAGCGTGACCTCACCGACGCCGAGCGTCAGGCGTTCCGCGACCAGGGTCGGGCGCCGGCGCTCCGCCTGCGCGTGCCGGACCGTGACCTGAGCTTCCAGGACCTCGTCCGCGGTGAGATCACCTTCCCGCAGGGCTCGTTCCCGGACTTCGTGGTGGTGCGTCCGAACGGCAAGCCGCTGTACACGTTCACGAACCCCCTCGACGACGCCCTGATGGGGATCACGCACGTCCTCCGTGGCGAGGACCTGCTGTCGTCGACCCCGCGTCAGATCGCGCTGTACGAGGCCCTGTACGAGATCGGCCTCGCGCAGTTCATCCCGCAGTTCGGTCACCTGCCGTACGTGATGGGGGAGGGCAACAAGAAGCTCTCGAAGCGCGACCCGGAGTCGAACCTCTTCCACCACCGCGCGAACGGCATGGTCCCCGAGGGCCTGGTCAACTACCTCGCCCTGCTCGGGTGGTCGATCGGTGCCGACCGCGATGTGTTCTCGATCGACGAGATGGTCGCAGCCTTCGAGGTCACCGACGTGAACCCGAACCCGGCGCGCTTCGACCACAAGAAGGCCGAGTCGATCAACGGTGACCACATCCGCCTGCTCGACCCTGCCGACTTCCGTGCTCGTCTCACGCCCTACCTGACCGACTTCCTCGGCGACCCGGCGACGGCGGAGCAGCAGCGCGTGCTCGAGCTGGCCGCCCCGCTCGTCCAGGAGCGCATGCAGCTGCTCAGCGAGGCGCCGGGCATGCTCGGCTTCCTGTTCACCGCGGACGACGACCTGGTGGTCGAGGACGACGCCCTCGGTTCCCTCAAGGGCGACCCGGCCCCGGTCCTCCAGGCCGGCATCAGCGCACTCGAGCAGCTCGACGACTGGTCCACGGCCGCCATCGAGCAGGCCCTGCGGACGGCGCTCATCGACGGCCTCGAGCTGAAGCCCCGGGTGGCGTTCGGTCCGCTGCGTGTCGCGGTGTCCGGTCGTCGGATCAGCCCGCCGCTGTTCGAGTCGATGGAGATCCTCGGCAAGCAGTCCACGCTCGCGCGGCTCCGTTCCCTCGCGGCACGCTGACGTCCGTGGTCGACGTCGTCGTCATCGGAGCCGGTCCGGCCGGGCTCAGCGCTGCGCTCAACCTGGTGCGGGCGAAGCGCACGGTGTTGCTGCTCGATGCGAACCGACCCCGGAACGCCGCGACCCTGCGTTCGCACGGGTTCATCACACGCGACGGCATCTCGCCCCTCGAGCTGCGGAAGCTCGGGCGCGACGAGGTGGCCGGCTACCCGGAGGCCACGGTCACCCAGGCCGTCGTGGACCGGGTGTGGCAGGCCGACGGCGCGTGGAACGTGCATGGGACGTGGCGGGGTGCCGAGGTGTCGGCGACCGCACGGGCGGTGGTGATCGCCACGGGCCTCCGTGAGTCGTTCCCCGCGCTGCCGTCGCTCCGGGCGTTCTACGGCACCGACGTGCACAGCTGTGTCGAGTGTGACGGGTACGGCAAGGCGGGGCAGCCACTGGCGTTCATCGGCGAGACCGACGACGTCGTCGACCGGGCGCTGCTCGTCGGCTCGTGGTCGGACGACCTCATCGTCTTCACGAACGGCGTCGCGCCGGTGTCCGACGCGGGACGTGCGCGTCTCGACGCTGCGGGCATCCGTGTCGACGAGCGTCCACTGGCGGACCTGGAGGGCGACCGCACCGGCATGACCGGCGTCCGGTTGGCCGACGGGGACGTGGTGCCGCGGGCCGGCGCTTTCGTTCGACCCGAGTGGCACGCCGACCTGGACTGGGTCGACGCGGACCTCGACCGCGACGCCCAGGGCTTCGTGCGGGTGGACCGGCTCGGTCGCTCGAACCTGCCCGGGCTGTACGCGGTCGGGGACGTCACACCGCCCGGACCGGAGCAGCTCATCGTCGCTGCGGGTCACGGTGCCTCGACCGCCGCGGCTGTGCACCGCGACCTCGTCGGTGGTCTCGAAGACGTCCGGGATGCTGTACAGTAGTTGATCGTGCCCCGGACAACGGGGAGCAGGGCCGCAAGGCCTTTGGGGTATGGTGTAATTGGCAACACAGCGGTTTCTGGTACCGTCGTTCTTGGTTCGAGTCCAGGTACCCCAGCAAGTGGACACACGGAAAGCCCCCGGGAAACCGGGGGCTTTCGTCGTTCCCGGGCGAAGGCGTCGTTCCGGCGGGCGAGGCGGCCGACCGGCTATCGTCGATGCACGAGCGCGGACAGTGCGCCACCACGCCCGGGCACCGTCGGGGCGCGACACGACCAGGGGGACCCATGATCATCTTCGGCAGCCGCACCCGTGACGCCCTCGTCGGGGTGCTCTTCTTCGCCTGCACCCTCTGCGGGTCCACCGCTGCGCAGCGCCTGCACCGCCTGCGGACGTGGTTCACGCTGTTCTTCCTGCCGGTGTTCCCGTTCGGGCACGGTCGGTACGTGCTGCAGTGCGCCTACTGCGGCGGCCAGTCGTCCATGCCGCGGGAAGGCGCCGAACGGTTCATCGCCGACAGCGAGCGGGCCCAGCAGGCGCACCTGGCGCAGGAGACACTGCCTCCGACCGGCGCCTGAGCCGCGGGACACCGCACGCGGCAGCTCGCCCGGCACACCTCTGTAACGCTCCGGTCACGGTGCGACTGCAACCGGTTGCACGACCCCCGTCCGGGGCGTAGCGTCCTCGCTCAGCAGGCAGCGTCGCCTGCTCCAGTGCAGCGTCGCCGGGCACGGTCCGGCGACGCTCCTGGTGATCTCGATGAGGAGACAACGCTGTGAAGAACACACGTGCGAAGGGCCGCGTGGCCTCGATCGCAGGGATCGCGGTCGTCGGCCTGTTGCTCGCGAGCTGCTCGAGCGGGAGCTCGGCCTCGAACGACGCGAAGAGCGGGCAGGACAGCCGCGGACCGATCACCTACGTCCAGGGCAAGGACAACTCGAACGTCGTCCGCCCGCTGATCGCCAAGTGGAACAAGGCCCACCCGGATGAGAAGGTCACCTTCAAGGAGCAGTCCGACCAGGCCGACCAGCAGCACGACGACCTCGTGCAGCACTTCCAGGCCAAGGACGACAACTACGACGTGGTGGACGTCGACGTGGTGTGGACCGCGGAGTTCGCCGCCAAGAGCTGGCTCACCCCGCTGACCGGTGACATGAAGATCGACACGTCGAAGCTGCTGCCGTCGACGGTGAAGACCGCCACCTACAACGACACGCTCTACGCGGCCCCGCAGACCTCCGACGGCGCGCTGCTCTACTACCGCAAGGACCTCGTGAAGACCCCGCCGACGACGTGGGACGAGATGATGAAGGACTGCTCGATCGCGAAGGACGCCGGCATCGGCTGCTACGCCGGACAGTTCGCCAAGTACGAGGGGCTGACGGTCAACGCCTCCGAGGCGATCAACGGTGCCGGGGGCGCGGTCCTCAACGGCAGTGGCAAGCCGGACGTGGACACCTCCGACGCGAAGGCCGGGCTGCAGAAGCTCGTCGACGCCTTCCAGGACGGCAACATCCCGAAGGAGGCGATCACCTACCAGGAGGAGCAGGGTCGCCAGGCGTTCGAGGACGGCAAGCTGCTGTTCCTCCGCAACTGGCCGTACGTGTACAGCCTCGCGAAGACGGACGGCTCCAGCAAGGTGAAGGACACCTTCGGCATCGCCCCGATCCCGGGTGCGGACGGCGTCGGTGCCTCCACCCTGGGCGGCCACAACGCCGCGATCAGCGTCTACTCGAAGCACAAGGCCACCGCGCACGACTTCCTCGAGTTCCTCATCTCGAACGACACGCAGAAGTTCTTCGCGACGCAGGGCTCGCTCGCCCCGGTCATCGGCGACCTGTACACGGACCAGGAGCTCACGGCGAAGCTGCCGTACCTCCCGACGCTCCTCGAGTCGATCAAGTCGGCCGAACCGCGTCCGGTGACGCCGTTCTACCCGGCCGTGACGAAGGCGATCCAGGACAACACCTACGCCGCACTCAAGGGGTCGAAGTCCGTCGACTCGGCCATGCAGGACATGCAGGCCGCCCTCAAGTCGGCGACCGACGGCAGCGGCAACTGACACCGCGGGCGGCGAACGCCGCCCACTGACGGGAGGGTCGTGGTCACGCGACCACGTCCCTCCCGACTCCACTCTGTGCGTTCCCGACACCGGCAAGGAGGCCGTCCGTGTCAGCAGCAACCGAGATCCCCGCAGCGATACCCGAACCCCAGGGGATGGAGCCGCCGAAGCGCCGCAAGGGCGGGCTCAACGCGGACCACGGCCGCTGGGCCGTGTACCTGATCGGCCCGACGATCGTGCTCCTGGCGATCGTCATCGGCTACCCCGTCGTCAGCGCGGTCATCCAGTCGTTCCAGCTCGACCAGGGCCTCGACAAGGCCACCGGCCTGTTCGTCGCGGGTGGCTTCGCCGGCGTCACGAACTACGTGCACTGGCTCGGCCAGCAGTGCGGGAACGCCGCCTGCCCGCCCGGCAACCTCGGGTCCCAGTTCTGGACGGCGTTCGGCAACACGTTCTTCTTCACGGTCGTGACCGTGGCACTCGAGACCGTCATCGGGCTCTGGATGGCCATCATCATGAACCGCAACTTCAAGGGCCGCGCCCTCGTCCGCGCCGCGATCCTCATCCCGTGGGCCATCCCGACCGCCGTCACCGCGAAGCTCTGGTACTTCATCTTCGACGCGAACGGCGTGCTCAACCACGTCATCGGCCACCAGGTCCTCTGGTTCTCGGACGAGTGGGCGTCGCGGTTCGCGATCATCATCGCCGACACCTGGAAGACGACGCCGTTCATGGCGCTGCTCATCCTGGCCGGGCTGCAGCTGATCCCCGACGAGGTGTACGAGGCCGGCAAGATGGACGGCGCATCGACGATCCAGCGCTTCGTCAACATCACGCTGCCGCTCGTCAAGCCGGCGCTCATGGTCGCCATCCTGTTCCGCGTGCTCGACGCGCTCCGGATCTACGACCTCATCGCGATCATGACCGGCGGCGGTGGTGGGTCCGGCAACGCGACCGTCTCGCTGTCCGTGCTGGTCGTCGACCAGATCCGGCAGGGCTTCAACTCCGCCTCGGCACTCTCCACCATCACGTTCGTGGTCGTCTTCGTCGTCGCGTTCGTCTTCGTCCGGTTCCTCGGCGCGAACGTCGTGCAGACCCAGGCGGCACAGCAGAAGGGCGAGCTCAAGTGACCCTCGCAGCAGACCGTCTCCACATCCCCGCCGAACGCGCTGGCGCGCGCAGCGACGTCCGCGTGAAGCGCCACGTCGGGCCGAAGCTCCGCACCGGCATCCAGGCCGGGGTCATCGCCCTGTGGTGCCTCCTGCCCTTCTACTGGATGATCGTCACGTCGTTCCGTGACGTCGGGTACACATTCGACCCGACGCCGTTCTTCACGCACGTCACGCTCGACAACTATGCGACCGCGTTCTCGACGGCCCTCGGCAACCACCTCGGACGAGCACTGCTCAACAGCGTGTTCATCGGGGCCGTGGTGACGATCATCGCCCTGCTCGTCGGCACGACCGCGGCCTACGCACTGGCCCGGCTGGAGTTCCGCGGCAAGTCCCTCATCGCCGGTGCGATCCTCGCGGCGTCGATGTTCCCGGGCGTCGCGCTCATCTCGCCGCTGTTCCAGCTGTTCACGGACATCGGCTGGATGGGCACCTACCAGGCGCTGATCCTGCCGAGCATCTCGTTCGTGCTGCCGCTGACGGTCTACACGCTCGCGTCGTTCTTCCGCGAGATGCCGTGGGACCTCGAGGAAGCGGCGCGCATCGACGGGTGCACCCGGGTGCAGGCGTTCCGTCGGATCATCCTGCCGCTCGCTGCGCCGGCCGTGTTCACGACCGCGATCCTGGCGTTCATCTCGTCCTGGAACGAGTACCTCATCTCGTCCCAGCTCTCGAGCGACGCCACCCAGCCGGTGACGGTCGCCATCGCGTCCTTCGCCGGGTCGCAGCCGCACCAGGAGCCGTACACCGCGGTGATGGCGGCGGGCACGATCGTCACGATCCCGCTCGTCATCCTGGTGCTCGTGTTCCAGCGACGCATCGTGGCCGGCCTCACCGCCGGCGGTGTGAAGGGCTGACGATGGCCCAGCGCGCGCCCCTCCGACCGACGTCGCGGATCGAGGAGGCCATCGGTTTCGTCGGGTGTTTCGGTCTGCTGTTCTTCGGCGTCACGGTGTTCTCCGAGCTGACCGGGCGACCGGCGCTCGGGTGGGCACTCACCCTCCTCGGCGCCGTCGTGGCGATCGTCCTCCTGGACCGGTGGCGACGCCGGGTGCTCCGGCGGACCGCAGACGCTGCCCAGGCCGACCACGGGCCGGCCGCGACGCGCGTGTCCGGCCACTGACGGGCCTCCCGGCAGAAGCACGTGGGGATCCAGGAGATCGCGCACGCGACGGGGCTGTCGAAGGCGACCGTCTCGCGGGCGCTCCGCGGCCTGCCGACCGTGGCGGGCACGACCATCGACCAGGTGCGGCGGGTCGCCGACGAACTCGGGTACGTCCCGAGCTCGGCGGCGGCCGGCCTGGCCACCGGCCGCCAGCGCGCGGTCGGGGTGGTGGTGCCGGTGATCGACCGATGGTTCACCACGAAGGCCCTGGGCGGGGTCGACGCGGAGCTCCGTGCCGCCGGCTACGACCTGGTCCTCTACAACCTCGGAGGCCCCGGCGGCGACCGGCACCGGGCCTTCCGCCGCACGATGCTGCGCCAGCGGGTCGACGCGCTCGTGCTGCTGTCGCTGGTCCTCGACGAGACCGAGCGACGTGAGCTGCAGGTGAGCGAGCTGCCGACCGTCGTGATCGGCGGTCCGGCGCACGACCTGCGGAACGTCGGCGTCGACGACCACGAGGTCGCGGCCCTGGCGGTCACGCACCTCACCGGCCTCGGACACCGCGAGGTCGCCTACGTCGGTGGGCAGGACGAAGCCGGGTTCAGCGTGGCCGTGCCGTACCGCCGGCGCGACGGGTTCACCGCGGCCATGGAGCGCGCCGGAGCGGCGATCCGCCCAGCCTGGTACGCCGACGGCCGGTTCTCGTTCGCCGGCGGCGTCGTCGCCGGTACCGCCCTGCTCGACGTGCCGGCTGCCGAGCGACCGACCGCGGTCGTCTGCGCCTCCGACGAGATGGCGCTCGGCGTGGTGGTCGCCGCGCACCGGCTCGGGCTCGACGTGCCGCGGGACCTCTCCGTCACCGGCGTCGACGGGCACGAGTACGGCGAGGTCCTCGGTCTGACGACCGTCGCGCAGGACCCGGAGGCGCAGGGTCGCGTGGCCGCGCGGGCCGTCGTCCTGGAGGCCCAGGGTGCGTCCCCGGCGCCGCTCGCGTCGTCCGCCGCGCGGCTCGTGGTGCGGAGGACGACCGCGCCGCCGTGCCGGTGAGGGCCCCGTGGTGACGGCTGGCGTAGCGTCACCAGCATGCTGGTCACGAAACTCGAGCACGCCTGTCTCGTCGTCGAGCAGGACGGCGACCGCTTGGTCATCGACCCCGGGGCCTACACCCGGCCGGTCGACACGGGCGGTGTCGTCGCCGTCGTCGTCACGCACGAGCACCCGGACCACGGTACGGCGGAGCAGCTCACGCGGATCCGGCAGCGGAACCCCGGCATCCCGGTGTTCGGACCGGCCGGGGTCGCTTCGGCGCTCGCGGGGTCCGTCGCCGTCGACGTCGTGACGGACGGGGACACCCGGACCGTGGGTGCCTTCACCCTGACCTTCCACGGCACGCGGCACCAGCTCATCCACTCGTCGGTGCCGGTCGTCGACAACACCGGGGTGTTCGTCAACGGCACCCTGTTCCACCCGGGCGACGCCTACATCGACCCGGGCGTCCCCGTCGAGGTGTTCGCGACGCCGGTCGGGGCTCCGTGGCTCAAGATCGGCGAGCTGATGGACCACCTGGCCGCCGTCGCCCCACGCCGGGCGGTCCCGATCCACGAGGCCACGCTGTCCGACATCGGGTTCGCCGGGCACACCGACCGGATCCGGCAGGTCGTCGAGCCCGCCGGTCAGGTCGTCGTGCTCGAGCCGGGGGAGTCGCTCACGGTCTGAGGACCGGCCGGGAGACACCGCTGAGACCGGCGACACACCGGCGTGGGCACGGCCGTTTTGGCGCTCGATCACACCCTGTGCAATACTTGTCGAGTTGTCGGAACGGCCCCATCGTACAGTGGCCTAGTACGCCGCCCTCTCACGGCGGTAACGCGGGTTCGAATCCCGCTGGGGTCACCACGAGTGACACACTCCGAACCGACACATCGCCGCGGCCCCATCGTATAGCGGCCTAGTACGCTGCCCTCTCACGGCGGTAACGCGGGTTCGAATCCCGCTGGGGTCACCACGCATGCAGTCCCTCGTCCGGTCCCCGGGCGAGGGACTTCGTCGTTCCGGCGCGAACGGGTGCAGGAAGATGTCGGTATGGACTCGACCGGACGACCACAGCAGGACGGACCGCCACACACCCGCTGGTCGCTGATCGCACTCGTGGCGCTCGGCGGCGCGATCGGCACCGCCGTCCGGGCACTCCTCGCCCAGGCGTTCCCGGCCGTCGACGGGATCAGCTGGAGCATCCTCGCGATCAACGTCGTCGGTGCGTTCTGCCTCGGTCTGCTGCTCGACACCCTCGCGCGACGGGGTCCGGACGTCGGCCGACGTCGGTCGCTCCGGCTGTTCGTCGGGACCGGCGTGCTCGGCGGCTTCACGACGTACAGCACCCTGGCCGACGACACCGCACGGCTGCTCGACGGTGGTCGGTGGGCTGCCGGTAGCGGGTACGCACTGCTGTCGGTCGTGCTCGGGCTCCTCGCCGTGGTCGCCGGACTCGCGGTGGCCGGTGCGCTGACGGAGCGGGCAGCGCGGTGACCGCCCTCGTGCTGGTGGTCGTCGCCGTCGGTGGCGGGGTCGGGGCCGCGCTCCGGTTCGTCCTGGACGGCGTCGTCAAGGCACGGGTGACCCGGTTCCCCCTCGGCACGCTGCTGATCAACGTGTCCGGATCGCTCGTCCTCGGGTTCGTCACGGGTCTGGGGGAGGCGGGCACACTGGCCGCCCCGATGGTCGCCGTGCTCGGGACGGGCATGATGGGTGGGTACACGACGTTCTCGACGGCGAGCGTCGAGACCGTGCAGCTCCTCCGATCCGGCAAGACCCGGCTCGCCGTCCTGAACGGCCTCGGGATGCTCGTCGTCTCGGTCGGCGCTGCTGCGCTCGGCCTCCAGCTCGGAAGGAACACATGACCTCGGAACGCCCCGGCGAACTCGTCCTCGTCCGCCACGGAGAGACGGAGTGGTCGAAGAGCGGGCAGCACACCGGCCGCACCGACATCCCGTTGACGGAGAACGGCGTCGCGCAGGCCGAACGGGCCGCCCGGTACCTGGCGGACCGCGACTTCGCGCTCGCCCTGTCGAGCCCCCTCGCCCGTGCCCGCGAGACCGCCCGCATCATCGGCGTCGACCCGGAGCTCGACGAGGACCTGTACGAGTGGGACTACGGCGCGTACGAGGGCCTGACGACGCCGCAGATCAAGGTCCAGCGGCACGGCCCGTGGGACCTCTGGACCGACGGTGTCCCCGCCGGTGACACGCCCGGCGAGAACGCCGCCGAGGTCCGGGTCCGGGTCGAGCGGGTCATCAACCGCGCGCGTCCCGTCCTCGCCGAGGGCCAGGACGCGATCTTCGTCGCGCACGGCCATGTGCTCCGTGCCCTCGGCGCCGCCTGGATCCGTCTCGCGCCGCAGGACGGCGCGGTGCTGAAGCTCGGTACGGCGACGGTCAGCACGCTCGGGTACGAGCACGGCCGACCGGTGATCGACGCCTGGAACATCACCCCGTCCTGATCGGACGAACGGTACGGGCGGCGGTGACGATCCCCGCCGCCCGCCGTCGTCCGGCCCGGCGTCCCCGGGTCAGCCGGCGCTGAGCACGATCCCCATGCCGAGGCTCGGGGCGACGTCCTCGAACCCGAGCGAGCGGTACAGGCGCTGCCCCGGCGGGTCCCCGATGAGCGACACGTAGGGCCCCTCGGGAGCCCGGTCGCGGATGTCCGCCACGAGCCACTCGACCACCGCGCGGCCGAGGCCCTGCCGCTGGCGCGCCGGGTCGGTGGCGACGTCGACGACGTGGAAGTACCAGCCGCCGTCGCCGATCACGCGGCCCATCGCGACGGGTGTGCCGTCGGCGTCGACGACGTGGCAGGCCGACCAGGCACCCGCGATCGCCGGCGCACCCTGCTCGGCCGTCACCGGGGTCAGCCCGGAGTCGCGCCGCAGCCGCAGGTAGTCCTCGAGCGGCGGGGCGGTCGGCATCAGCGTGTAGTCGGCGTTGTCCATGCCCCCAGCCTGCCCGAAGCAGCCGCGGTCACACCGTGCGGATGCTGCTGGTCGCCCCCAGTGCCCGACCGCGGCGCCGTTCGACGACGCGTCCGACCGCCAGGAGCGCCACGCTGACGACGGCGCCGAGCAGCGTCTGCACGATCCGGTCGAGCGCCAGGAGCCCCGGGGCCTCCGGCAGGCTCAGCCACGACACCGCCAGGGCCAGCGGCGTGAGGAACAGCAGGCAGACGGCGTAGTTCCGCGCGACGAAGACCTCGGCCATGAACTGCCCGACGACGGCGATGACGACGATCCACCACGCCGAGGGTTCGAGCAGCAGGATCCCGACCGCGACGACCGTCCCGCCGACGGTGCCGACGACGCGCTGGACGGCGCGCGAGACCGTGTGTCGCTGCCGGAGCGCCGGCAGCGTCGACACGACGGCGATCACGGCCCAGTACGGGTGACCGAGACCCGGCAGGGACTCGGCGACCGCCCCGGCCGCGAGCGCGCCGACGACGTTGAGGCCGATGGTCTCCCAGAGCGCCGAGGTCCGGAGGACCGCCAGCGACCGGTGCTTCCGGGCCGCGAGCGGACGGAACCGGTGCGGGACGTGCGGGTGCAGGACCCGGCGGAAGCCCGCGCCGGACATCGCGACGAGCCACGCCCAGGCGACCGAGCCGAGGATGACCGTGGCGACGAGCGGCAGGTCGCCGGTGTGCACCGGCACGAGGGCCGAGACGACGAACGCGAACACCGGGAAGATCGGTTGGGCGGGGATCGTCCGGAGGGCGCTGAGCGTGGCGACCGCGACGACCAGCACCACGACGAGGCCGGTTCCCTGCAGCCACAGCGGCGACCCGAGCAGCGACACCGCGATGCCCGCGGCCATGCACGCGACCTGCAGGGACCCGGCGACCCCGGTGGTCACCGCACGCTGCCGGTACGGCTCGGTCGCGCCGAAGATCGCGGTGAAGCCGGCGAACAGCGCGAAGGCGGCGTACTGCGGCATCCCGAGTCCGACGAGCAGCGCGAGCGGGACACCGCCCGCGATCGCGGCGCGCGCTGCGCCCTCGAGGTTGGTCGTGCGGGTCGAGTGCGGAGCGGTCGTCATGTCCTGGCCATCCTCTCACCGCGACGGGTGTCGTCGACTCGTGGCGGGCCTCCCGGCTGTCGTCCCGCGATTGGTATACCAAGCTGCTAGAGTGCTCGGACGACGCCGTGTCAGCGGTGTCGCAACGCGAAGCGAGGAGGCACGGGCATGGGCAGGACGCTCGCCGAGAAGGTGTGGGACGACCACGTCGTCGTCAAGGGGGAGGACGGCAACCCCGACCTCCTGTACATCGACCTCCACCTCGTGCACGAGGTGACCAGCCCGCAGGCCTTCGACGGCCTCCGTCAGGCCGGTCGCCCGGTGCGTCGCCTCGACCTCACGATCGCGACCGAGGACCACAACACGCCGACGCTCGCCATCGACCGGCCGATCGCGGACCCGACGAGCCGCACCCAGATCGAGACCCTGCGCCGCAACTGCGCGGAGTTCGGCGTCCGGCTGCACTCCCTGGGCGACAAGGAGCAGGGGATCGTGCACGTCGTCGGTCCGCAGCTCGGTCTGACCATGCCCGGCATCACCGTGGTGTGCGGCGACTCGCACACCTCGACCCACGGGGCCTTCGGCGCGATGGCGTTCGGCATCGGCACCAGCGAGGTCGAGCACGTCCTGGCGACGCAGACCCTGCCCCTGAAGCCCTTCAAGACGATGGCGGTCACGGTCGAGGGCACGCTGCGGCCGGGCGTGACGGCGAAGGACATCATCCTGGCCGTGATCGCGCAGATCGGCACAGGGGGTGGGCAGGGCTACGTCCTGGAGTACCGCGGGTCGGCGATCCGGGCGCTCTCGATGGAGGGCCGGATGACCATCTGCAACATGTCGATCGAAGCGGGCGCCCGCGCCGGCATGGTGGCCCCCGACCAGACGACGTACGACTACGTGCAGGGCCGCGACCACGCCCCGACCGGCTCCGACTGGGACGACGCCGTCGCGTACTGGGACACGCTCGCCACCGACGACGACGCGGTGTTCGACGCCGAGGTCTTCATCGACGCCGACACGCTCGAACCGTTCGTCACCTGGGGCACGAACCCCGGCCAGGGCGTCTCGCTCTCCGACTCCGTGCCGGACCCGGCCGGCTACGCCGACCCGAACGACCGCGCCGCGGCCTCCCGCGCGCTCGAGTACATGGACATCCAGGCGGGGACGCCGATGAAGGACATCGCGGTCGACGCGGTCTTCATGGGGTCCTGCACGAACTCCCGCATCGAGGACCTCCGCGCCTTCGCCTCCGTCATCAAGGGCCGCGAGAAGGCGCCGGGTGTGCGCGTGATGGTCGTGCCGGGATCTGCACGAGTCCGGCTCGAGGCAGAGGCCGAGGGGCTCGACCGGGTCTTCACCGACTTCGGTGCCGAGTGGCGCTTCGCCGGCTGCTCGATGTGCCTCGGCATGAACCCCGACCAGCTCGCGCCGGGGGAGCGCTGCGCCTCCACCTCGAACCGCAACTTCGAGGGCCGGCAGGGCAAGGGCGGCCGCACGCACCTGGTCTCGCCGCTCGTCGCGGCCGCGACCGCTGTCCGCGGAACGCTCTCGAGCCCGTGGGACCTGGAAGACGACGACGCACGCCGGGCCGTCCCGGTGACCGCTGGAGGGAACCACTGATGGAGAAGATCGGCACCGTCACCGGGATCGCCGCACCGCTGAAGCGGTCGAACGTCGACACGGACCAGATCATCCCCGCCGTCTACCTGAAGCGGGTCACGAAGACCGGGTTCGAGGACGCGCTGTTCTCCGGATGGCGTCAGGACCCCGAGTTCGTGCTCAACCAGCCCGCGTTCCAGGGCGCCCGCGTGCTGATCGCCGGACCGGACTTCGGCACCGGCTCGTCCCGCGAGCACGCGGTGTGGGCGCTCCGCGACTTCGGCTTCCGCGTGGTCGTGTCCCCCCGTTTCGCGGACATCTTCAAGGGCAACGCCGGCAAGCAGGGACTGGTCACCGCGATGGTGTCCGAGCCCGAGATCGAGCGGATGTGGGCCGCGATCGACGCGCAGCCGGGCATCGAGGCGACGGTGGACCTCGCGACACAGCGCGTGTCGATCGGCGACGTGGACGTGGCTTTCGAGATCGACGCTTACACTCGTTGGCGGTTGATGGAAGGGCTCGACGACATCGGGCTCACCCTCCGTGACGAGACCTCGATCACGGAGTTCGAACACTGCCGCTCCAGTTGGCGGCCGAAGACATTGCCGGTGAAGTAGTGAACTCTCTCGTACAGGACGCAGCAGCCGCAGGGGCGCGCGTCGGGTTGAAGTCGGACGAGATCGTCATCCGCGGGGGCAAGCCCCTCGTGGGACGCATCGAGGTCCGCGGTGCGAAGAACCTGGCGACCAAGGCCATGGTCGCCGCGCTCCTCGGAGACACCCCGTCGATCCTCAAGGACGTCCCGGACATCTCCGACGTCAAGGTCGTCCGCGGCCTGCTCGAGGTGCACGGCGTCCGCGTGACCGACCCGGCCCGTGGCGAGCTCATCCTCGACCCGTCCCGCGTCGAGTCCGCGCACTTCGCCGAGATCGACGCGCACGCCGGGTCGAGCCGGATCCCGATCCTGTTCTGCGGCCCGCTGCTGCACAAGCTGGGCGAGGCGTTCATCCCCGACCTCGGCGGCTGCCGCATCGGCGACCGTCCGATCGACTTCCACCTCGACGCCCTGCGCGCAATGGGTGCCGTCGTCGACAAGCAGATCTCCGGCATCCACATCACGGCGCCGAACGGCCTCAAGGGCGCGAACATCGAGCTGCCCTACCCGAGCGTCGGGGCGACCGAGCAGGTCCTGCTCTCGTCCGTGCTCGCCGAGGGCACCACCGAGCTCCGCAACGCGGCGATCGAGCCCGAGATCATGGACCTCATCGCGATCCTGCAGAAGATGGGCGCGATCGTCACGGTCGAGCCCAGCCGCACGATCTTCATCGAGGGCGTCAAGTCGCTCCGCGGGTACACCCACCGCGCGATCAACGACCGCAACGAGGCCGCGAGCTGGGCCTCCGCCGCGCTGGCCACCAACGGCGACATCTTCGTCGAGGGCGCCAAGCAGCAGGAGCTCATGACGTTCCTCAACGTCTTCCGCAAGGTCGGCGGCGGGTTCGACATCCAGGAGGACGGCATCCGGTTCTACCGCGAGCTCGACGTCCTCAAGCCGGTCGTCATCGAGACCGACGTGCACCCCGGCTTCATGACCGACTGGCAGCAGCCGCTCGTCGTGGCCCTGACGCAGGCCGAGGGCCAGAGCGTCGTGCACGAGACCGTCTACGAGAACCGCTTCGGCTTCACCGACGCGCTGAACGAGATGGGTGCCGACATCGTCGTGCACAAGGAGGGCCTGCCGGGTCACGACCGCCGTGTCGCCCGTCGTCCCTTCGAGCAGGCCGCGGTCGTCACCGGCCCGACGAAGCTGCACGGTGCGAACGTCCGTGTCCCCGACCTCCGCGGTGGCTTCAGCCACCTCATCGCGGCGCTGACCGCCGAGGGCGAGTCGCACATCACGAACGTCGGCATCATCAGCCGCGGCTACGAGCACTTCATCCCGAAGCTCCGCAAGCTCGGCGCGGACTTCGACTTCGCGGGATGAGCACCGAGCCGGCCGACGCCCGAGCCGGTGCGGTGGACCAGGTCACCACGGGCCTCCCGAACCCCGGGAGGCGCTGGAAGCGTGGTGACCTGAACGTCGCGTTCCGGATCACCTCGGTCTTCGTGATCCCGTTGTTCCGTCGGGTCGCGGCGTACCGCTGGCACGGCCCGAACCGCCTGCCGGCGGACGGGGCGTTCGTGCTCGCGCCGAACCACTACACGAACATCGACCCGCTGGTGGTCGGCACCGCCGTCTGGGTGAGCCGCCGACCACCGCTGTTCCTGGCGAAGGCGTCGATCTTCGACGTGCCCGTCGTCGGCAAGCTGATGACCGGCATGGGGCAGATCCCGGTCGAGCGGTCGGGCCGCACGCGGTCCAGCAACCCTCTGCAGGGCGGCGGCGGCCTCGTCCGGAACGGCGGCGCCGTCATCGTCTACCCGGAGGGCACGCTCACCCGCGACCCCGACCTGTGGCCGATGCGCGGCAAGACCGGCGCGGCCCGGATCGCCCTCGAGAACGACGTGCCGCTCATCCCGATGGCCCACTGGGGCACGCAGCGGATCCTGCCGCGGTACTCGAAGCGCCTCAACCTGTTCCGCAAGGCCCACGTCGACATCCTGTTCGGCGAGCCGATGGACCTGTCGGCGTACCGGGGCAAGCCGATCGACCAGGCCCTGCTGCAAGAGGTCACCGACGCGCTGATGGCCGAGATCACGAAGCTCGTCGAACAGCTCCGTGGGGAACGCGCCCCGGAGAAGCGCTGGGACCCCAGCGCCGCCCGCCAGAAGGAGACCGGCAAGTTTGAGTGACGCAGCCGACCGGGGGACCGCACCCGGTCTCCGACCGCACGACGACCACCCGGACCCATCCGTCGCCGCACGCGGTGCGGTCGACACCGCGGCGATCCGTGTCGTGATGCAGTCCACCGACAAGCCACGTGTCGCCGTCATCGGGGCCGGCAGCTGGGGGACCACCTTCGCGAAGGTCCTGGCCGAGGGCGGTGCCGAGACCGTTGTCTGGGCTCGCCGTCCCGAGGTCGCCCGCGAGATCACCGAGACCAAGCGCAACTCGGACTACCTGCCCGGCATCAACCTGCCGCGCACGCTGACCGCGTCGACGTCCCTCGCCGCGGTGCTCGCCGGCGCCGAGCAGGTGTACGTCTCGGTGCCGTCGCAGACCCTCCGCTCGAACCTCGCCGCGATCCGCGAGCTGCTGCCCGCGGACGTGCCGGTCGTCAGCCTCATGAAGGGCGTCGAGAAGGCCACCGGACTGCGGATGAGCGAGGTCCTGCTCGCGGGGCTCGGCATCGACCAGGACCGCATCGCCGTGGCCAGCGGACCGAACCTGGCGCTCGAGATCGCCCGCCGGCAGCCCACCGCCGCCGTCGTGTCGTCGTCGAGCGTCGACACCGCGACCGCCGTCGCCGCGGTCGCGACCAACCCCTACTTCCGCTCGTTCATCAACACCGACGTCATCGGCACCGAGTTCGGCGGGGTGCTCAAGAACCTCATCGCGGTGGCGATCGGCATCGTCGACGGCGTCGGGTACGGCGAGAACACCAAGGCGTCGATCATCACCCGTGGTCTGGCCGAGATGACGGAGTTCGCGGTGTCGCTCGGCGCGCAGCCGTCGACACTGTCCGGCCTCGCCGGCCTCGGTGACCTCATCGCCACGTGCCAGTCGCCGCTGTCGCGGAACAACACCGCCGGTCGACTGCTCGGCCAGGGGTACCGCTTCGACGAGGTCGTCCGACAGATGAACCAGACCGCGGAGGGCCTGGCCTCGGTCGCGCCGATCCTCGAACTGGCGCGGGCGAACGGCGTCGACATGCCCATCGTCGGGCAGGTCGGCGAGGTCCTCGCCGGTAGGCTCGATCCGCGCAACATCGCGCCGCACCTCACGGAGACCGACGAGCCCCAGGGCGAGTGACCGGTCCCGGTACCCACCGCTTGGAGCGTCCATGAGCAGCACCGCGCCCGCACCCGAACCGACCGACGCCGAGCTCGCCCCGGAGACCGACGAGCGGACCACCGTCGCGGTGCTCTTCGGCGGACGGTCGAGCGAGCACGAGATCAGCTGCGTGACCGCCGGCGGGATCATGGACGTCGTCGACCGCGACCGGTACGATCTGCTCCCCATCGGCATCACGAAGGACGGCGCGTTCACCCTGCAGGCGGACGACCCGTCGGACTGGGCGCTCCGCGGCCAGGAGCTGCCCACCGTGCCGGACAACGGCACCCGCGTGCGCTTCCCGGTCTCCGGTGACTCCCGCGAACTGTTCGTCGAACTGCCCGACGGCTCGGTGGAGTCCCTGGGCTCGGTCGACGTGGTGTTCCCGATCCTGCACGGTCCGTTCGGCGAGGACGGCACGATCCAGGGCCTGCTGGAGACCGCCGGCCTGCCCTACGTCGGCGACGGCGTGCTCGCCAGTGCCCTGGCGATGGACAAGCACGTCGCGAAGGCCGTCCTCGAACACGCCGGCCTGCGCGTCGCGCCCTGGACGACGGTGCTCCGTCGGCAGTGGCAGTCCGATCCGGTGGACGTCGCCGAGTCCGTCGCCGCACACGGCTTCCCGCTCTTCGTGAAGCCCGCCCGCGCCGGCTCGAGCATGGGCGTCTCGCGCGTCGACGACCCCGCACAGCTCGGTGCCGCGATGGACCTGGCCTTCGAGCACGACAGCAAGGTCCTCGTCGAGCCCCGCGTGATCGGGCGCGAGGTCGAGGTCGCCGTCCTGGAGGGCCGTGACGGCACCCCGCGCACGAGTCTGCCCGGCGAGATCGTCGTCGCCGAGGACGGCTTCTACGACTTCAGCGCCAAGTACCTGGGTGGTGACGAACAGCTGCTCTGCCCGGCCCCGCTCACCGAGTCCGAGACCGACGAGATCCGGTCGATCGGTGCTCGGGCGTTCGAGGCGATCGGTGGCGCCGGACTGGCACGGGTCGACTGCTTCCTGACCGACGACGGCTTCGTGGTCAACGAGGTCAACACGATGCCCGGCTTCACGCCGTTCTCGATGTACCCGCGCTGCTGGGCGGCGTCGGGCATGTCGTACCCGGACCTGGTCGCCGAACTCATCGAGCTGGGGCGCGTCGCGGTCCGCTGATCTCCGCGGGCGCCGGGCGCCGAGCGCCCAGCGCTCCAGCCGACGTCCTCCGGAGCAGCGTCTCAGCCGACGTCCTGCGGATCGAGGCAGCGGTGCCCGTCCTTCGGCAGCGTCGACACCGCGTCGCCGAGGTCCTGCAGGGCGTCGGGCGTCGCGCGCTTCGTGTCGATGACGACCTGCACCGCGGGCGAGCGGCCGAACGTCGTGTAGACGACGTTCTGTCCGCGGTCGTCGCGGATCCAGTCGACCGAGCCCTGCGCGAAGCACGGCAGGTCGGAGACCGTCGGCACGGCGACACCGCAGTGGTAGAGCACGGCGGCGGGCGACCCCCACGCGGCGGTCGCCTGCGCCGAGGTGTTGCGGAGCGGCAGCGTGCTGTTCACCGTCGCGGGGAGTCGGACCTGCGCACCGGCGCAGGCAGCTGCGTTCGCGGAGGGAGCGGCCTGCATCGCGACGGCGTTCGTGCAGCCGGTCAGTCCCACGACGACGGCCGCCGCCAGGACGAGACCCACGACGGCACTGCGCCGGCGGGCGACAGCGCGGGGGTGGCGGGTGACGGTCCGGGGGCGGCGGGGTGCGGTGTCCATCGGCGTCCAGGCTACCGTTCTGGTGTGGACGCGACCGACGAGCAGGACCCCGGCACCCGGCCCCGGACAGCAGCAGAGGCGACGGTCGGGGCGCTCGGCGAACTGGCCGTGCTCGCCCGCGTGACCCGGCGCCTCCCGTCCGGCTCGCCGCTGCTCGGCCCCGGTGACGACTGCGCGGTCGTCGCCGCTCCCGACGGACGCTTCGTCGTGACGACGGACATGATGGTGCACGGCCCGGACTTCCGCTGGGCCTGGTCCTCGCCGGAGGACGTCGGCTGGAAGGCCGCCGCCACGAACCTCTCCGACGTCGCCGCGATGGGCGCGGTGCCCTCCGGTCTCGTCGTCGCGATCGCCGCCCCGCAGGAGACGCCGGTGACCGTGCTCGAGGGCATCGCCGACGGCTTCCGGCTCGCGATCGAGGCCCTGGCACCCGGCATCGGGGTCGTCGGCGGTGACCTGTCGACCTCGGCGACGTTCTCGCTGACCGTGACGGCGTTCGGCGACCTCGGTGGCCGTGCTCCCGTCGTCCGCTCGGGCGCGCAGCCGGGTGACGTCCTGGCGGTCTCGGGCGAGCTCGGGCCGGCCGCACGGGGGCTCGCCCGCCTGTTCCGCGACGGGGTCGACGACGCCGGTGAGCCGGACGCCGCCCGGGTCCGCGCGAGCGGGGCGGACACCGACCCCGACGTGAGCCGGCAGCGCCGCCCGGTCCCGCCGATCGCCGACGGGCCGCTCGCCGCCGCAGCCGGAGCGACCGCGATGCTCGACCTGTCCGACGGTCTGGCGATCGACGCCGGCCGGCTGGCGCGCGCGAGCGGGGTGACGCTGGAGCTCGAGGTCGAACCGGCACTGGACCCGGTCGCGCTGCATGGCGGCGAGGACCACGGGCTGCTGGCGACGTTCCCGCCCGGCGCGAGCCTGCCCGGTGGGTTCCGACGGATCGGGGTCGTCCGCGCACGCGAGGCGGACCACGGCGTCGACCTGGTGCGGGGCGGGGGAGCGGTCCCGACGACGGGGTGGGACCCCTACGCCGACTGGGACGGTGCGGCAGGCTGATCGTGCAGCACGTCCGGCAGCAGCAGCGCGCTGTGGAGCCGGCTCAGCCCGCGGTCTGACCGGGTCAGCCCGCGGCGTCCGCCAGGGCTTCCCACGCGACGGTGTCGCCCCAGGACCGCTTGCTGAACGGCGTCAGCCCGGCCGGCCACGTCGGTTCCGGCGAGCGGGTGCCCCGTTCGACGACGACGACCGCTTCGGGCGTCAGCCGGGACACCAGGGCGTCGAGGACGTCGGTCAGCTCGGACTCCGGGACCTCGTACGGCGGGTCGATGAACACCAGGTCGAACGTCTTCGCCGTGGTGCGGAGGTAGCCGAGGGCCGGCTGCGCGTGCACCGCGACCCGGACGCCCGGCACACGCTTCTGCACCGCCTTCGCGTTCTCACGACAGGCCGCCGCAGCGGGTGCCGCCCGATCGACGAGCGACACCTCGACCGCTCCCCGCGAGGCCGCTTCGAGGCCCAGGGCACCGGTCCCCGCGTACAGGTCAGCGACCGAGGTGTCGTCGATCAGCCCGCGCGACTCGAGCGACGAGAAGAGCGCTTCGCGCACGCGGTCGCTCGTCGGCCGGGTGCCGGACTTCGGCACCCGGAGCGTCGTGGAGCCGGCGGCACCGGCGATGATGCGGGTCATACAGCCACCGTAGCGGGCAGCCGGTGCCCCTCCGGCGTTCTCCACAGGCGTCCGGGAGGCCCGTGGCAGGTCGGTCGTGCCGGGTACCGTGGCCCTGTGGTCACCTCCCGCGCCGACTCCGCTCCGACGACGCCCGACAGCTCCGCGCCCGACAGCTCCGCGCCCGACGGCCTCACACCCGCCACGCCCGACGTGCAGTGGGGACCGGCACCGCTCGACGTGAAGCTGGCGAACGTCCTCGGCGGCCGGACCGCGAAGGCGATCGAGAAGGCCTTCGGCCACCGGACCGTCGGCGAGTTCCTCGAGCACGCCCCCCGGCGCTACGCCGAACGCGGTGCGCTGACCGCGCTCGACTCCCTGGCGATCGGCGAAGCGGTGACGATCGTCGCCGAGGTGATCGAGGTCCGCGAGCGTACGATGCGCGCACGGCGCGGGTCGATCCTCGAAGCGAAGATCGGGGACGGCAAGGGCCTGCTGACCCTGACGTTCTTCAACCAGGGCTGGCGCACGAAGGACCTCGTCCCGGGTGCCCGAGGGGTCTTCGCCGGCAAGGTCGGCGACTACCGCGGTGCCCGGCAGCTGGCGCACCCGGACTACGAGCTGTTCGACCGCGACGACCCGCGTGCCCTGGCGGACCCCGAGTCGGACGAGGCCATCCGGTGGTCGCGGCAGCCGATCCCGATCTACCCGGCGACGGCCTCGCTGTCGTCCTGGCAGATCGCGAAGGCGATGGGCATCGTCCTGGACACCCTGCCGGACGTCGCCGACCCGATCCCGGCCTCGGTGCGGACCCGTCTCGACCTGGTGCCGTTCCGGAAGGCGCTGGAGATGCTGCACCGGCCCGAGAAGGTCGCCGACTTCAAGCGCGCGCAGGAGGCCCTGCGCTACCGCGAGGCGTTCGTGCTGCAGACCGCCCTGGTGCAGCGTCGCATCGCGGCCCGCGCGACGGCCTCGGTGTCACGGGTCGCCGCGCCGGGCGGGATCCTCGAGCGGTTCGACGCGACCCTGCCGTTCACGCTCACCGACGACCAGCGATCGGTCGGTGCCGAGATCGCCCAGGACATGGCCGGCAGCTGGCCGATGCACCGCCTGGTGCAGGGCGAGGTCGGTTCCGGCAAGACCCTCGTGGCGATCCGGGCGATGCTCACCGTGGCGGAGTCCGGCGGGCAGTCGGCCCTGATCGCCCCGACCGAGGTCCTGGCGGCGCAGCACCTCCGGTCGATCGTGAAGTTCCTCGGCCCGGACCTCGCCGCGGAGCTCCGACCGGTGATCCTGACCGGGTCGCAGTCCACCGACGAACGCCGACGCGCACTGCTCGCCGCGGCCTCCGGCGGTTCCCGGCTCGTCGTCGGTACGCACGCGCTCCTCGGTGACCGCGTGGACTTCGCCGAACTCGGTCTGGTGGTGGTCGACGAGCAGCACCGGTTCGGCGTCGAGCAGCGTGAAGCCCTGCGGACGAAGGGCACGACCCCGCCGCACGTGCTGGTGTTGACCGCGACGCCGATCCCGCGGACGGTCGCGATGACCGTGTTCGGCGACCTCGACGTGTCGACCATCCAGGGCATGCCCTCCGGTCGCGCCGGGGTGGAGACCTTCACGGTCGGGCTCGCCGAGCACCCCGGGTGGGAGTCCCGGATCTGGACCCGGATGGCCGAGGAACTGGAGGACGGTCGGCAGGCGTTCGTCGTCTGCCCCGCCATCGACGACGCCCACGGCGAGGACGACGGCGCCCCCGAGCCCGCCGCCGACGGCAGCGACCCCGAGGGCACGCCGACGCGGAAGCCCGCGACCGTCTTGGCGATCGCCGAGCGGATGCGCACGATGCCGGCGCTCGACGGTCGGCGGATCGAGGTCCTGCACGGTCGCATGACGGCAGATGAGAAGGACCGGGTGATGACGTCCTTCGCCGACGGCGCCGTCGACGTGCTCGTCGCCACGACGGTGATCGAGGTCGGGGTCGACGTGCCGAACGCCTCGATGATGGCGGTGCTCGACGCCGACCGGTTCGGTGTCTCGCAGCTGCACCAGCTGCGCGGACGCATCGGCCGCGGGCAGTACGCGGGCGTCTGCCTGCTCGTCACCCGCGCCGAGGTCGAGACGGTGTCGCGCGAGCGGGTCGACGCCGTCGCGGCGTCCGACGACGGGTTCGAACTGGCGCGGGTGGACCTGGAGCTCCGCCGCGAGGGCGACGTCCTCGGTGAACGCCAGTCCGGCGGACGGTCCTCGCTCACCCTGCTGCGGGTGGTGCAGCACGCCGACGTCATCATCGACGCCCGCGAAGAGGCCGAGCGGGTCCTCGAGCGCGACCCGGACCTCAGCGGCAGCCCGGCGCTGCTGGACGCCCTGGCACGGCGACTGGACGAGTCCGACGCGGCGTTCCTCGGCAAGAACTGAGCACGCGGCGATCGAGCACGGAGTCGGACGGCGCCGCAGCGGGTCAGGACGGGGCCGGTATGGTCGCGTGCATGACGAAGATCGCCGTCGTGCCTGGTTCCTTCGACCCCGTGACGCTGGGGCACCTCGACGTCATCGCCCGCGCCGCGGAGCTGTTCGACGAGGTCCACGTGCTCGTCGTCCACAACCCCGACAAGAAGGCCGCGCTGTTCGACGCCGGCGACCGGGTCCGCCTGATCCAGGAGTCCCTGACCGAGGTCGGCGTGCCCGGCACCGTCGTGGTCGGGGAGTGGACCGCCGGGCTCCTGGTCGACTACTGCCGGCAGGTCGGCTCGAAGATCCTGGTCAAGGGCGTCCGTTCCGGCGAGGACGTGGCGTACGAGACCCCGATGGCGATCATGAACCGCCACCTGGCCGGCGTCGAGACGGTGTTCCTGCTGCCGGACGCTGCCCGGGCGCACGTGTCGAGCTCGCTCATCCGACAGGTCTCGGGCCTGGGCGGCGACGTCACGCCGTACGTGCCGCAGGTCGTGGCGCGCGCACTCGCCGCCCGGCACTGAGACCGGCACCACCCCGACACGCGTCGGGTGCTCGACTCCTCGGCTCGGGCGCGCTAGGCTGGTTGATCGTGTATTCCTCCGTGAACAGCCCCTACGCCCTGCGCGTGCGTGAACTCGCGCAACGGCCGGGCGAGATGCGCGAGGTCTCGCTCGACATCGCGGTGCCGAGCACGCTCGGTGCCGGTCTGATCGCCGTGCGCGAGGGCGACCAGATGCACCTCGACGTCAAACTCGAGGGCCTGCACGAGGGCATCCTGGTCTCCGGACACGCCCGGGCCGAGGCGACGGGGGAGTGCTCGCGCTGCCTCATCGACATCAGCGAGCCCGTCGAGGTCGAATTCGCGGAACTGTTCGCGTATGATGCCTCGGAGGAATTCGACTACCAGGTTCACGATGAACACGTGGATTGTGAACCGGTCGTCCGAGACGCAGTGGTGCTGTCGCTGCCGTTCACCCCGCTCTGCCGACCGGACTGTCCAGGACTCGACCCGGTGACGGGTGAGCGCCTGGCGGACGTCGGTGAGCGACCGGCTCCGTCGGCCACGGATCCCCGTTGGGCAGCGCTCGGCGGGATCCAGTTCGACAGCAACGACCACCAGGACCCCAGCGAGCACCACGCCGCTGACCAGACCACCGCGGACGAGGAGCGGGCGCCGGCCGACCAGGCCGAGTGACCGCCACCATCCACGACTGACCACCGACCAAACGAAAGAGAACCACCATGGCCGTCCCGAAGCGCAAGCAGTCCCGTGCGAACACGCACGCCCGTCGATCGCAGTGGAAGGCCGCACCGGTCCAGCTCGTGAAGACGATCGAGAACGGCAAGGTCGTCTACAGCCTCCCGCACCGTGCGAAGGTCGTCGAGGACTCGGCCGGCACCCCCCTGTACATGGAGTACAAGGGCCGCAAGGTCGCCGACGTCTGATCGGACTGCACTCGTGACTGCGACGTCCGGCGCCGCGGGGTCCAGCCCCGTGGGGCCGGACGTCGTTCGTCTTCGTGACCTCCTCGGGGTCCCTGTCGACCTCGAGCTCCTCCAGCTCGCGCTGACCCACCGTTCGTACGCGTACGAGCACGGCGGGATCCGGCACAACGAGCGGCTGGAGTTCCTCGGCGACTCCATCCTCGGTCAGGCCGTGACCGTCAAGCTCTTCCGGGACTACCCGGAGCTCGACGAGGGTGAACTCGCCAAGCGACGCGCCAGCCTGGTGTCGACCGTCGCCCTGGCGGAGATCGGTCGGCACATCGGCCTCGGTGCGTACCTCCGGCTCGGCAAGGGCGAGGAGCAGACCGGGGGGCGGGACAAGTCCTCGATCCTCGCCGACACCGTCGAAGCCGTGATCGGTGCGACCTACCTGTCCGCGGGTGCCGACTCCGCCACCGACCTGGTGCTGCGTCTCGTCGCCCCGCTGCTCGTCGATCCCGCACGCTTCGGCGCCGCGATGGACCCGAAGACCAGCCTGCAGGAGCTCGCGTCCGCGCTGACGCTCGGCAACCCCGCGTACCGGATCACCGAGGCCGGCCCGGACCACGACAAGACCTTCCACGCCACCGTCGTGCTGCAGGGCGAGGACATCGCCACCGGCACCGGGACGAGCAAGAAGACCGCCGAGATGTCGGCCGCGCTCGACGCCTGGACACGCCTGTCCGGGCGCACCGCCGGGGCCTGACCAGGTGCCCGAACTCCCCGAGGTCGAGGTCGTCCGCGCGGGCCTCGAACCCGCGGTCACCGGTGCGCGGGTCCTGCACGTGCAGGTGCTCGACGAGCGTGCCCTCACCCGGCACGACGGCCCGGCCGAGGACTTCGCGCACCGCCTGACCGGTCGGACGATCGCCGCCGCCGTCCGCCGTGGCAAGTTCATGTGGTTCCCGCTGAGCGACGAAGCAGTGCAGGGCGACGACACGCAGCCCGAGGCACTCGTCGCCCACCTCGGCATGAGCGGGCAGATCCTGCTCGGACGCGACCGCCCCGCCGCCCGCCACCGCCGCATCGTCCTCGACGTCCAGCCGCCCGGCACGGACCGCGACGGCGCTCCGGAGGCCCCGGTCCAGCTCGAGTTCGTCGACCAGCGGACCTTCGGGTCGATGGCGATCGACCGCATGTTGCCGACGATCGACGGCGCTCCCGCCGGCCTTGCCGGCGCGGTGGACACGATCGACCCCGACGCAGCCTGGCGTCGCCGGATCCCGTTCCAGGTGTCGCACATCGCCCGCGACCCGCTGGACCCCGCGTTCGATGACGAGCGCTTCCTGGCCGCGGCACGCAAGCGGTCGAGCGGCATCAAGCGGGTCCTGCTCGACCAGGGCGTCATCAGCGGCATCGGGAACATCTACGCCGACGAGTCACTCTGGGCAGCGCGGCTCCACCACGACCGCCCGGCCGACCGGCTGCCGCGTGCGACCCTCCGCGGGCTGCTCGACGAGGTCCGAGCGGTGCTGCGGCGCGCGCTGGAGGACGGCGGCACGAGCTTCGACGACCAGTACGTCAACGTGAACGGGCAGTCCGGCTACTTCTCGCAGCGCCTGGCGGTCTACGGGCAGCAGGGTGAGCCGTGCCCGCGGTGCGGCACGCCGATCGTGCGCGAGCCGTGGATGAACCGCTCCAGCCACCGTTGCCCCGTGTGCCAACCGAGGCCGCGCGTCCGCCTGCGTTAGCCTGACGCGGACGCCGAGGACCCCGGAGACCGCATGTACCTGAAGAGCCTGACCATCAAGGGGTTCAAGTCCTTCGCGCAGCCGACGACGTTCGCGTTCGAACCGGGCGTCACGTGCATCGTCGGACCGAACGGCTCCGGCAAGTCGAACGTGGTCGACGCCCTCGCCTGGGTGATGGGGGAGCAGGGCGCCAAGACCCTGCGCGGCGGCAAGATGGAGGACGTCATCTTCGCCGGCACCGCCACCCGCGGGCCGCTCGGTCGGGCACAGGTCACGCTGACGATCGACAACGCGGACGGGCTGCTGCCGATCGAGTACGCCGAGGTGACGATCGCCCGCACGCTGTTCCGCAACGGCGGCAGCGAGTACGCCATCAACGGCGAGAACTGCCGGCTGCTCGACGTGCAGGAGCTGCTGAGCGACACCGGCCTCGGTCGTGAGATGCACGTCATCGTCGGCCAGGGCCAGCTCGACAAGGTGCTGCACGCCACCCCGGAGGACCGACGCGGCTTCATCGAGGAGGCCGCCGGCATCCTCAAGCACCGTCGCCGCAAGGAGAAGACGCTCCGCAAGCTCGAGGCGATGCAGACGAACCTCACCCGGCTGTCCGACCTGGCGGGGGAGATCCGGCGGCAGCTGAAGCCGCTCGGTCGGCAGGCCGAGGTGGCCCGGAAGGCGCAGTCCGTCGCCGCGGTCGCTCGAGACGCGAAGGCGCGGCTCCTGGCGGACGACGTGGTGCGCCTCCGCCGCGAACTCCGCGACCACCTGGCCGTCGAGACCGGCCGGAAGTCCGAGCGTGGCGTCCTGCAGGAGCGGCTCGACCAGATCCGGCAGCGCCAGCAGCAGGTCGAGGCGAGCATGGTCGGCGACGACGTGGACCGTGCCCGGACCGTGGTGCACCGGCTCGAGAGCGTGCAGGAGCGCCTCCGCAGCCTGTCGATGCTCGCGAACCAGCGGCTGATGTTCCTGGCCCAGCAGGCCGAGGCGCCGCAGCAGGGTCCGACGATCACCCCGGAGCGGGTCGCCGGTGTCCGTGCCGAGGCCGACCGGCTGGACGACCGCGCTCGCGAGATGCAGGCCGGCACGACGACCGTCGGCGACCAGGTCCGGGCCGCGCGTGCCGCACTCGACGCCCTCGACGAGCAGATCGCCGCGCAGGCCGCCCTGGTCGCGCAGCACGACCTCGACGGGCAGCGCCTGGCGAGTGCGGTCGAGGTGGCGCGTTCGAAGCGCTCCGCGGCCACGAACGACCGGGAACGTCGGGAGCGGTCGCTGACCGAGGCCGTCGCCCGTGCCGAGCAGGCGGCCGCCGCGCTCGGGGACGTCGGCCGTGACCCGTCCCTCGACGCCGACGAGGACGACCTCACCACGGCCCTCGCCACCGCGCGCGAGCAGCTCGACCACGCGCAGACCGACCGGGACGCCCACCGCGACCGGTTGCACACGCTCGAGCGTGAGCGGGACGCGCTCGACGCCCGGATCGCCGCCCTCGCGCTGTCGATCGACGTGCGCGACGGCTCCCAGGCCGTCATCGACGCCGGCCGCGAGGGCATCGTCGGCCGCCTGGCCGACCGCCTCACGGTGACGCCCGGGTTCGAGGCGGCGGTCGCCACGGCGCTCGACGGCCTGGCCGATGCCGTCCTCGCCGACGACCGTGCGGTCGCGCTCGGCGCCGTCGAGCACGCCCGGTCCGCCGACCTCGGCCGCATCGACGTGGTCGTCGCCGACGTCACCGGCTCCGGGTCCCGGCTGCCGGCCGTGCTGCCGCCGTCGGTCCGTCGGGCGCTCGACCTGGTGCAGGGCCCGCCCGCCCTCACCGCCCTGCTGGCCGACACGCTGGTCGCGGACGACGACGTCGACCTGGAGGCCGTGCTCGCCGCCGCCCCGGACGCCACGGTGGTCACGCGGTCCGGCGACCTGGTCCGCGCTGCCCGGGTGACCGGCGGCGGAGCACGGACCACGTCCCGCATCGAGCTCGTCGCCGACCGGGATGCCGCCGAGACGCGACGACAGACCGTGGTGACCGAGGCGGAGGAGGCGGCCACGGGCCTCCAGGCCGCGCGGACCGCGGTCGAGACGGCACGACGCGCGGTGGACGAGGCCGACCGTGCCGCGCGTGAGCACGCCCGCGCGAGCGCCGAGTACGACCGGGCCAGTGCGTCCGCCCGAGCCCGCGCCGAGAACACGGCGGCCGAGGTGGACCGTCTGCGCGCCGCCCTGGCCGAGACCGACGGCACGACGGCGGCGACCGACGCGGCGCTGGCCGAGGCGGAGACCGCGCTCCGGCAGTTCACCGACCGACCGAAACCCGTGGTCGACGCCTCGGCCCGACCGGCGGCGCAGGACGCGGTCGACGCCGCCCGGGCCGCCGAGATCGAGCACCGGCTGCAGGTCGAGACCGCCCGGGAACGCGCGCGTGCCGAGCGCCGGCGAGCCGACCAGCTGGAACGGCAGCTCGAGGCCGAGCGTGCCGCGGCCGAGGAAGCGGCCCGGCTCGCGGTCATCCGCCGGGCCCAGATCGCCTCGGCCGAAGGGGTGCTCGCGGACCTGCCGGTGGTGCTGGCCGCGGTCGACCGGTCCCTGGCCGAGGCGCGGGTACAGCTCGCGTCGGAGGAGTCCGAGCGGTCCCGCCGCAACACCGAGCTGCAGACGATCCGGAACGAGGAGCGCGAGCTGCGCGACCGGTTGCAGACCCTCACCGACGGTGTGCACTCGCTCGAGATGGAGATCTACGAGAAGCGGCTGCACGTCACCGGGGTCCTGGACCGGGCGCAGAGCGAGCTCGGGCTGGGGGAGTCCGTCCTGGTCGCGGAGTACGGGCCGGACGTCCCGGTGCCGGTCGACGTGCTGGTCGACCCGAGGGTGCTGGCACGACGGCACCGGGAAGCGGCACGGGCGGCGGCAGCGGTCACCGGCGACGACACGACCGCGGACACGACAGCGGACACGACCCCGGAGACGGACGTCGACGCCGATGCCGACACGGGCACCGAGCTCGTCGACGCCGAGTCGACCCTGCCCGGCGGCCCCGCGCTCCCCGAGTTCGAGGCGCCCGACATCGATCCCGCAACCGTCCCGACCACCCCCTACGTCCGCGAGGAGCAGGAGCGCCGACTGGCCGCCGCCGAGCGGGACCTCGGCCGCCTCGGCAAGGTGAACCCGCTGGCGCTCGAGGAGTTCCAGGCGCTCGAGCAGCGGCACGCGTTCCTGTCCGAACAACTCGAGGACCTGCAACAGACCCGCACCGACCTGCTGACGATCATCGAGGAACTCGACGGCAAGATGCAGACGATCTTCGCGTCGGCGTTCGAGGACACGCAGGCGGCGTTCGACGTCGTGTTCCCGATCCTGTTCCCGGGCGGTTCGGGTTCGATCTCGCTGACGAACCCCGACGACATGCTGACCACGGGCATCGACGTGCAGGTGAAGCCCGCCGGCAAGAAGATCGACCGGTTGACGCTGCTGTCCGGCGGCGAGCGGTCCCTGGCGGCGGTGGCGCTCCTGGTGGCGATCTTCACCGCGCGGCCGAGCCCGTTCTACATCATGGACGAGGTCGAAGCGGCCCTCGACGACGCCAACCTCGGCCGCCTGCTCACCGTGTTCGGCCGCCTGCGCGAGGCGTCGCAGCTCATCGTCATCACCCACCAGAAGCGGACGATGGAGATCGCGGACGCGCTGTACGGGGTGTCGATGCGGCAGGACGGCGTCTCGGCCGTCGTCGGCCAGCGGGTGCAGCGGCCGGAGCCCCCGGCCGAGCCGGCGGTCGCGTAGCCGCCGCGGAGCGGCTGTCGCGGCCGCACCCATGACGGACGGGAGGCCCGGTACCAGCTGGTACCGGGCCTCCCGTCCGTCGTGTGGGGACGCCTACTTCGCGTCCGCCTGGACCTCCGACGGCTTCTCGCCCGCCGGGGTGAGGCCGCGCTGCTGGCGACGCTTCGACACCACGAGGCTGGCCACCGTCGCGACGGTGATCGTCAGCAGGATGAACCCGAGCGAGAACCAGATCGGGATCTCCGGGGCCCACTCGACGTGCTGCCCGCCGTTGATGAACGGCACCTCGTTGACGTGCAGCGCGTGGAAGACGAGCTTCACGCCGATGAAGGCGAGGATGACGGCCAGACCCTGACCCAGGTAGATGAGCCGTTCGAGCAGCCCGGCGATCAGGAAGTACAGCTGACGGAGACCCAGCAGCGAGAACGCGTTCGCGGTGAACACGATGAACGCGTCCTGGGTGAGACCGAAGATCGCGGGGATCGAGTCGAGTGCGAAGAGGACGTCGGTCAGACCGATCGAGACCATGACGAGGAGCATCGGGGTGAAGAGGCGCTTGCCGTTGACCCGGGTGGTCATGCGGTCACCGTCGAAGTGGTCCGAGGTCGGGATGACGCGGCGGAGCAGACGGATGAGCTTCGAGTCGCCGTCCTCGGCACCGTGCTCGTCGCCGCCCTTGGCCTGCGACCAGGCGAGCCAGAACAGCAGGATGCCGAACAGGTAGAAGACCCACGAGAAGTTCTCGATGATCGTGACACCGAGGGCGATGAAGACACCACGGGCGACGAGGGCGATCGCGACGCCGACCAGCAGGACCTTCTGCTGGAACTCCTTCGGCACCGCGAAGGTCGTCATGATGATGAGGAAGACGAAGAGGTTGTCGACGGACAAGGCCTTCTCGGTCAACCACCCGGCGAAGTACTCACCGCCGGCCTGTCCGCCGCCGAACACCCAGACGCCGACACCGAACAGGATCGCGAGGGCGATGTAGACGACCGACCAGAAGGCCGATTCGCGGATGTGCGGCACGTGCGGGGTGCGCACGTGCGAGAAGAAGTCGAACACGAGCAAGGCGAGGATGCCTGCGATCGTGATGAGCCACACGTACAGGGGAACGTCCACTGGAACCTCCAGGTCAGGGGCGCACCACATCGTCAGTCGACGAGCTCCGACCACGGAAGTGGTCCAGAAAACGGGTACGCCAGAGCCTGAAGGTCTCTTCCGCCGCGGTCCTGATCGGTGTCCGACGAGGTCGGTTCCGAACTGGGCCGCGACCGACGCCCCGGGTCCGGGTCGTTCCGGGCCGTACTGACGGGGTCGCCGAGAGGGAATACTCCCCTTCGCGTCTCCGACACTACCGAAGGTCGCGCTCACCCGGGCCCCTCTAAGCTGGGAACATGGCGAGTAGTTGGTCACTGTCCTCCCGGCTCCGGGGTCTCTTCCAGCGGAAGACCATCGACGAGACGACGTGGGAGGACCTCGAGACCGCACTCATCGGCGCCGATTTCGGACCCGACATCTCGGAGGAGATCATCGAGGACCTCCGCGCCCGGGTCGACCGCTACGGCACGACCGACCCGGCCGACCTCAACCGGATGCTCCGCGAGGTCCTCGAAGAACGTCTGTCGAAGCTCGACACGACGTTGAAGCTCAGCGCCCGGCCGGCCGTCGTGCTCGTCGTCGGCGTGAACGGCGTCGGCAAGACCACCACCATCGGCAAGTTCGCCAAGTTCCTCCGCACCTACGACCGCACGGTCCTGGTCGGCGCGGCCGACACCTTCCGTGCTGCCGCCGTCGAGCAGGTCGCGACCTGGGCCCAGCGTGCCGGCGTCGACGTCGTCCGCCCGTCGCAGCCCGGACAGGACCCGGCCTCGGTCGCGTACCAGACCGTCGAGCAGGCGATCCGGACGGGGATCGAGATCGTCGTCATCGACACCGCCGGCCGACTGCACACCAAGGCCGGACTGATGGACGAGCTCGGCAAGATCAAGCGCGTCGTCGAGAAGCAGACCGAGATCGCCGAGGTCCTGCTGGTCCTCGACGCGACGACCGGGCAGAACGGCCTGGCGCAGGCGCAGGCGTTCATCGAAGGCGCGGGTGTCACGGGCCTCGTCATCACGAAGCTCGACGGGTCGGCCAAGGCCGGGTTCGTGCTCAGCGTGCAGGAGAAGACCGGCATCCCGATCAAGCTCATCGGGCAGGGCGAGGGCATCAACGACCTGACCGGCTTCACCCCGCACGTCTTCGTGCAGAACCTCGTCGGCTGAGCCCGGGTACCGTCTGGGCAGTACACGGATCGTCCAGGTACATCGGAAGGGGTCCACACATGCCCGCACTGCTCCTCATCGCCATCATCATCGGCATCGTCCTGCTCGTGACCGGGATCGTCAGCGCCGCGCTGAAGTTCCTGCTCTTCATCGGCCTGGTGCTCATCGTCCTCGCCGTGATCGGCTGGATCCTCCGCCGCGTCCGCGGTGGCGGGACGCGCGTCTGACACGCAGCACGACGACCGACGGGAGGCTCCCCACCAGCAGGTGGGGCTGTCTCTTATACAAAAATCCGAGCCAAACAAACGACAACAATAAGATAATATACACTCATAAACATCATAAAAAATCTTCAAGG
>NZ_JARUXD010000042.1:0-32090 GCF_030433875.1 Curtobacterium sp. PsM8
CCAGACGGCCGTTCTCCCAGCTCCAGGCGTGCACGACGTCGCCGCCCCCCGCCGGGGCCGGGCGGGCCGCCCGGGGGCGGGGGCCCCGGCCCCCCCGCCCGCCCCCCCCCCCCCCCCCCGCCGCCGCCCCGGCCGCCGCCGCCGCGCCGGCCCCCGGCGCCGCGGCCGGGCTGCGCCGGCCTCAGTCCTGCCAGTCGATGGCCGCGCGGCTGGTGACCATCGCGCGGATCTCGGCGGCAGCGGCCTGGTGCTCCGGGTGGAACTGGTACTCGTCCAGGCCGGCGAGGTCGTCGAAGGTCGCGACGACCGCCAGGTCCTGGTTCTTCCCCGGGTAGGCGACGTTCTCGACGACCTCGAGCGACCGGATCGATCCGATGACGCCGACCAGGCCGGTGAGCAGTTCGCGCACCCGGGCGACGGCGACGGCGCGGTCGAGGTCCTCACGCAGGGTCCAGGAGACGACGTGGCGGATCATGCGCGAGCCTCCGCCAGTTCGATCGCCCGGGCGAGTCGCTCGGCATCGACGTGCCAGTTGCTGTGCACGCGGCCGTCGACCAGGACGACGGGGATGTCCTCGGAGTACTCCTCGCGGAGCGCGTCGTCGTCGAGGATCGACCGTTCCTGGAGGGTCGTGCCGGGGTGCGCGGACACGACCTGTTCCACGACGGGTCGCGCGTCGTCGCAGAGGTGGCATCCGGGTTTGGTGAGGAGTGTCACGGCGGGCATGCCCCCAGGGTAGTCCGGCGGGTCCCCGGCCCGGCTGGTGGCCCTGCATCCGCGCCGTGGCGGGGATCCGAGCGGATCCGTGCGGCGTGAGACTGCCCCGGGAAATGCGAAAGCCCCGGCGAACCGGGGCTTCTGCGGCAAGTCTTGCGACTTACTTCTTGTTGCGACGCTGGTGACGCGTCTTGCGAAGGAGCTTGCGGTGCTTCTTCTTCGCCATGCGCTTGCGACGCTTCTTGATGACAGAACCCATGTGGACCTCGCTCGGACTGATGGTGATGTACGGACACCGGGCCGATGAAGCCGCGGAAAATCAACCTGCCCGAGTCTACCGGAGGGCTGACGCGATGTCGAACGGCGCCGGAACGGACGGTGGACGCCCGGGGCGGATGCGTCGGGTCAGCCGACGTCGGCGATGCCACCGCGGAGCATCTCCGCGACCGCCGACTCGGGGACCCGGAAGGACCGACCGAACCGGATGGCGGGGAGCTCGCCGGCGTGCACCATGCGGTAGACCGTCATCTTGGAGACCCGCATCATCTCGGCGACCTCCGCGACGGTGAGGAAGCGCACGTCGTCGAAACTGCCGGTCATGATCCGCCTTCGGGCTGGCTTGCTTGTTGTGACCTGTGTGGTCTCTGGACACTGTAGAGGCGCGTGAGCCTCGCTGTCCAGCAGCCGCTCAGTCGTCTTCGGGGCGCTTCGTGAACCGGCGCCGACCGCGGTCGACGACACGCTCCCAGCCCTGCTGCGCGCCGGTGAACGCGACGGTGGCGCGGTGCGACGCCTCGGCCATCACGCGGCCCAGCTCGGTGCCGACCTCGACGGTGCCCTTGCCGGTCGCCCCACTCCGTCGGAACGAGACCGGCTGGCCGTCCGGCGTCCAGGACGTCGTCGCCGGGGTGCCGTCGGCGTCCACCGCGTTGGTGAAGGGGACGACCCAGTCCTCGATGCCGAGCAGGGGTTCCGGGTCCAGGCGGTAGTAGCGGTGCTGCCCCTCTTCACGGCTGGTGACGAGCCCGATGTCGCGGAGCACGCGGAGGTGCTTCGACACGGTGGGCTGACTCACGCCGAGACGCAGCACGAGCTGTCCGACGCTGAGTTCGCCGCCGGTCGCGTCTGCCCCGTACGCGGTGAGCAGTTCGCCCAGCAGTGCACGCCGCGTCGGGTCCGCGACGACGCTGAAGATGTCGGCCATGGGGAGAGGCTAACCGCCGCGGTGCGGATGTACCATGACGAACCGTCCCGCCCATGTCCCCGGAGGCATACGATGCTCGACCGCACCGAGCCGGTCCCCGCCCCGGGCGCCGCGTCGGCCCGGCGACACCCGGGCCGGATCACCACGGCGCTGCGGTCGTCGCCCTCCCGCCTGGCGATCCTGGTCTTCATCGTGCTGATCTTCCTGTTCACGGTGCTGTTCATGACGCCGATGGCCGCGGCCGACGGGACGACGACCGACTTCTCCGACGCGCTCTTCACCGCGGCGAGCGTGGTCTGCGTCACCGGGCTCGCGACGGTCGACATGGCGACGCACTGGTCGGTGTTCGGCAAGGTCCTCGTCGTGATCGGGACGCAGATCGGCGCACTCGGGGTCCTGACGTTCGCGTCGATCCTCGGCCTGGTGGTCACCCGCCGGCTCGGACTCCGCGCGAAGCTCATCGCCGCGGGCGACTCCAACCCGCTGCGGACCCACCACGGAGCCGTCCCGGAAGGGCAGGCGGTCCGGCTCGGCGACGTCGGCACACTGCTGCTGACCGTCGCGGTGAGCACCCTGTCGATCGAGATCGTCCTGGGTCTGCTGCTGCTGCCGAGCGTCCTGGTGACGGGCATCCCGTTCTGGTCGGCGGTCGGTGACTCGTTCTACTACGCCGCGATGGCGTTCACGAACACCGGCTTCGCACCGAACGCCTCCGGACTCGACCCGTTCGCGCACGACTACTGGTTCCTCACCCTGCTCATGGTCGGCGTGGTGGCCGGCTCGATCGGCTTCCCGGTGATCCGCACGCTCACGAAGCAGCTGCGCTCCCCCAGGCGCTGGCCGATCCACGTCAAGCTCACGCTGGTGACCAGCGGCGTCCTGCTGCTCGGCGGGGCGGTGACCTACATCGCGCTCGAGGCCTCGAACCCCGCCACCTTCGGTCGCGAGGGCGCCGGCCGCACGGCCTTCCAGGCGCTGTTCCTGTCGACGATGACGCGGTCAGGCGGGTTCTCACTCGTCGACTTCGACGAGCTGCACGGGTCGAGCCTCCTCGTCACGGACATGCTCATGTTCATCGGTGGCGGCTCCGCCTCCACCGCCGGCGGCATCAAGGTCACCACGCTCGCCGTGCTGTTCCTGGCGGCCGTCGCGGAGGCCCGTGGCCGGCAGAGCATGGAGGCGTTCGGCCGGCGAATCCCGAGTGACGTCCTCCGCGTCGCCGTGGCGATCGTCCTGTGGGGTGCCACCATCGTCGCGATCGCCACGGTCGTGCTGCTGCAGATCACGCACGAGCCGCTCGACCGGGTCCTGTTCGAGGTGATCTCCGCGTTCGCCACGTGCGGCCTGTCGTCCGGGGTCTCCGCCGACCTGCCGGACTCCGGCAAGTACGTGCTCGCCGCCACGATGTTCCTCGGCCGGGTCGGTACAGTGACCATCGCCGCCGCGCTCGCAGCGAGTCAGAGCCGGCAGCTGTTCCGCCGTCCCGAGGAGAGGCCGATCGTTGGCTGACCGAAACCGCACGCACCACCAGCAGGGCCCCGTCAGCCACGACGCTCCCGTGCTGGTCATCGGGCTCGGCCGCTTCGGTGCCGCCACGGCCGGCCAGCTCGAGCGTCAGGGGCGTGACGTCCTGGTGGTCGACACCGACGCCGCCCTGGTGCAGAAGTGGTCAGACCGGGTCACGCACGCGGTGCAGGCCGACGCGACCGACATGGACGCCCTGATGCAGATCGGGGCACAGGACTTCGCGATCGCGGTCGTCGGCACCGGCTCGGACCTCGAGTCGAGCGTCCTCATCACCGCGAACCTCGTCGACCTCGGGGTCCCGCAGATCTGGGCGAAGGCGATCAGCCGGTCACACGGCACGATCCTGAGCCGCATCGGTGCGAACCACGTGGTGTACCCGGAGCGTGAGGCCGGCGAGCGGACGGCGCACCTGGTGTCCGGCCGGATGCTCGACTTCATCGAGTTCGACGACGACTTCGCCGTGGTCAAGATGTTCCCGCCGCGGGCCGTCCGCGGGCGGGACCTGGCGACGACGGTGATCCGGACGCGCTTCGGCCTGACGGTGCTCGGCATCAAGCCGCCCGGTCAGGCGTTCGTGCCGGCGACCCCGGACAGCGTCATCGGCGAGGACGACGTGATCATCGTCTCCGGCACCGAGACCGACCTCGAGCGGTTCGCCGCGCTCGAGTAGCCCGCTCAGAGGCGGGACAGCTCCTCGGCCCGGGCGATCGCGGCGCGCGCAGCCCGCTCGAGCGTCCCCGTCAGGTCCGCCTCCTGCAGCACGGTGACCGCACGCTCGGTGGTCCCCTTCGGGCTCGTCACCGCGCGGCGCAGGTCCGCCGGCTCGCTGCCCGAGCGGGCCAGGAGCTCGACCGCGCCCCGGACGGTCCCCTGCACCATCGTGCGCGCCTGCTCGTGCGTGAACCCGAGCGCCTCGGCGGCCCGCTGCCACTGCTCGACGAGCAGGAAGACGTAGGCGGGGCCGGAGCCGGAGACCGCGGACAGGGCGTCGAGCTGCGACTCCGGCACCTCGATGACCTCGCCCGAGACCGCGAACACGTGCGCGGCGAGTGCCGTCGCGTCCGTGTCCGCCGATGACCCTGCGCTGATGCCGGTGACCCCGAGGCCGACCCCGATCGGGGTGTTCGGGAGCGCCCGGACCACCCGGACGCCCTCGGGAACGTGCGCCTGCATCGTCTCGGTCGTCACCCCGACGGCGACACTGACGACGACCGCGTCCGGGGCCAGGTCCCCGGCGACCTCGTCGAGCAGGTCGACGATGCCGAACGGCTTCACCCCCAGGACGATGAGTCCGGCACCGCGGACGGCCGCACGGTTGGCGTCCGGGTCGGTCTCGGTCGCGGTGGCGTCGAGCCCGGTCGCACGGTGCGCCGCCGCCGAGGACTCGGACCGGGTCGTGACGACGACGGTGTCGGGCGCCACGCCGGAGGCCAGGAGGCCCTGCAGGACCGCGCCGGACATGGAGCCGACGCCGAGCATGGCGACGCGGGGCAGTTCGATGGTCATGGCCACCAACCTAGCGAGGACCGGCAGCCTAGGATCGTGGTCCAGGTCGGGTGAGAGAAGGGGTCGGACAGCCACATGAGCGCTTCCGGAGGGACGAAGGCGATCTTCGCCGCACTCGGTGCGAACATCGGGATCGCGATCGTGAAGTTCATCGCCGCGGCGATCAGCGGATCCGCGTCGATGCTCGCCGAAGGGGTGCACTCCCTGGCGGACTCCGCGAACCAGCTGCTCCTGCTGCTCGGTGGCCGGAAGGCGAAGAAGGCCGCGGACGAAGAGCACCCGTTCGGCCACGGCCGCGAGCGCTACGTCTACGCGTTCGTCGTGTCGATCGTGCTGTTCTCGGTCGGCGGCGTGTTCTCGCTCTACGAGGGCATCGAGAAGTTCGCGCACCCGCACCCGCTCGACAACTGGTGGCTGCCGATGGTGGTGCTCGTCATCGCGATCGGGCTCGAGGGGTTCTCGCTCCGTACCGCACTCAAGGAGGCGGCACCGCAGAAGGGCGGGCAGTCCTGGGTCCAGTTCGTCCGTCGCGCCAAGGCCCCGGAGCTGCCCGTCGTGATGCTCGAGGACACCGCGGCCCTGATCGGCCTGGTGTTCGCGCTGTTCGGCGTCGGCCTGACGGCGATCACCGGCAACGGGGTGTTCGACGCGATCGGCACGGTCCTCATCGCGGTGCTGCTCATCGCCGTGGCACTCGTCCTCGGCGTCGAGACGAAGAGCCTGCTCGTCGGCGAGGGTGCGAGCTCCGGCGACGTCGCACGCATCAAGCAGGCGGTGCTCGACGGCCCCGAGGTCGACTCGATCATCCACCTCAAGACCCTCTACCTCGGGCCGGAGGAACTGATGGTCGGCGTGAAGGTCGCCGTCGACGGGGACCGCCGACTCGGTGACGTCGCCGCGGGCATCGACACGGTCGAGCAGCGGGTCCGGGCAGCCGTCCCGATCGCCCGGGTCATCTACATCGAGCCCGACGTCCGGCACGACGGCCCACACCCGTCGACCGAGGCGATCGTCCTGCGCGCCGCCGACTGACCAGGCCGCCCCGGGCTCGCTCGGCGGTCAGCGTCGCTCGGCGAAGAACGCGTCGAGCACCGCCGCACACGCGTCCTCGAGCACGCCGGCCACCACCTCGGCCCGGTGCGGCAGCCGGCGGTCCCGCGCGATGTCGTAGACGCTGCCGCTCGCGCCGGCCTTCGGGTCCCAGGCGCCGAACACGATCCGTGGCACGCGTGCCGCCAGTGCTGCGCCGGCACACATCGGGCACGGCTCCAGCGTCACGACCAGGGTGTGCCCGGCCAGGTGCCAGTCGCCGGTGACCGCCGCGGCGGCGCGGAGCGCAAGGACCTCGGCGTGCGCGGTCGGGTCCTGACGGGCCTCCCGCTCGTTCCGCCCGACGGCGACCACCGCGCCGTCGGCGTCGAGGACGACGGCACCGACCGGGACGTCGCCGGTGTCGAGACACGCACGGGCCTCGGCCAGCGCGCGTTCCATCGCGGGGACGAACGGGCGGTGCGCCGGGTGCTCCACGGGTGCTCCGATCGTCCGGCGGGACCGCGACCGCCGGGAGGGGTGCGGCACGGTACGCTCGACCCTATGCGAGTCCACGTCGCCGACCACCCGCTCATCACCCACAAGCTCTCGGTGCTCCGCGACCGGACCACTCCCTCCCCCACGTTCCGCGCCCTGACGGAGGAACTCGTCACGCTCCTGGCGTACGAGGCCACGCGCAACGTCCGGGTGACGGCCACGCCGATCACCACCCCGGTCGCGCAGACCATGGGCGTCGCCATCGCGAAGCCCCGGCCGCTCGTCGTCCCGATCCTGCGCGCCGGCCTCGGCATGCTCGAGGGCATGGTCAAGCTGGTCCCCACGGCCGAGGTCGGGTTCCTCGGCATGGCCCGCAACGAGGTCACCTTCGAGCCGCAGACCTACGCCGAGCGCCTGCCCGACGACCTGTCGAACCGGCAGTGCTTCGTGCTCGACCCGATGCTCGCGACCGGTGGCACGCTCGCCGCGGCCATCGACTTCCTCTTCGCCCGTGGCGCCGTCGACGTGACCTGCGTCTGCATCCTCGGTGCCCCCGAGGGCCTCACGGCACTCGAGGCCGCCGTCGGCGACCGTGACGTGACCATCGTCCTCGGCGCGCTCGACGAGCGCCTCGACGAGAACGGCTACATCGTGCCGGGCCTCGGCGACGCCGGCGACCGTCTCTACGGCCTGGCCGAGTAGCCGCCGCACCGCACTCCTGACGGGAGGCTGCCCACCGGACCGGTGGGCAGCCTCCCGTCCGTCGTCGGCGACTGTCCGCATCCGTCGACCGTCCGTGCGGACGGTTGACACGGCGTTGGTATACCGCAGATACTCATGCCATGACTGCAACCGTGTCCACTCGCGCCCTCCACGAGGCCTCGGGGACCGTCGGCATGATGATGCCGACCACGGCGGTCATGCGTTGTCGAATGTGTGCCTGATCGGTACCCGTTCCAGCCGGATCCCCCGCGACACCACCCCCGTCGCGCGCGTGTGATCCCCCGGTGACGACCTCGTCGACGACGCGCACCACCGTCGCGAGGTCGGACCCCGCTCCCCCGGACCAGCCCCGGTCGGCGACGACCGCAGGGCCCCTCGGCGAACGCTGCCGCAGCGACTCCTGCGCCAGCCGTCACCGACACCGCCGTTGATCCGGGCCGACGCATTCGACACCGGCCGCTGCACCACCCCGTGCACGGCCCCTGCACCACCCGGAGACCGCACCATGTCGCTCACCATCGCCCAGCCCCGCACCGCCCCCGCGCTCCGCACCGCCGCGCCGACCACCACCGACCTCGGCAGCGTGACGCCGATCCGCGGCCGTCGCCCGGCCGTGCTGCCGACGCAGCCCGCCCGCCCCGTCGCGGACCGCTCCGCCGTCCCGACCAGCCCGGTCGTCGCGCCGCCCCGCAACCGGGCGCTGCCGGAGGGCACGGAGGCCCGTGGGTTCGCCCTGTACGTCGGTCTCGACGAGGCCGCCGCCGCGGCCGCCGGCACGACGCTGGCCGCCGTCGTCGAACAGCTGAAGGCCCTCACCGCCCAGCTCGTCCCCTCCGCCGAGACCTACGCGGCCGTCGCCGTCGCCGCCGAGGGCTCGGGTGGGCGGGACGTCGACGTGGTCCGTCTGGCCCTGCAGGACCGCTCGGCGGTCGCGGCGCGCAAGCAGACCGAGAAGCCCGAGCCCGAGGAGACCGGGGTCGTCATCGACATCTCTCGGAAGCGTGTCGTCCTGGACGGCGAAGCGGCGCCGCTGACCTTCAAGGAGTTCGAGCTCCTGCAGTTCCTGGTCCTCCGCGAGGGCCGCACGGTCGACCGTTCGGCGATCATCGAGGGCCTGTGGTCAGACGGTGAGGACGAGACCCCGAACGAGCGCACCATCGACGTGCACGTTCGTCGGCTGCGGTCGAAGCTCGGCGCGTTCGAGGAGATCGTCCGGACCGTCCGGGGCGTGGGCTACCGGTTCGACCGCCACGCCGACGTCTCGGTCCGCTACGCCTCCACCCCCTCGCCCGACCTCTTCTGAAACTGCTCTCGTGCGCCGATCGGACAACTCGCAGGATTCGACGGCGAGGCGCCCTTCCCCGGCGTTACCGCACCGTTATACAGTCGGTCGTGCAGACGGTGTTTGCTGTGGCACCGGCTGTGGAATGTGATTGCAGGAATCTCTTGGTGCAAGGGAGCGGGCCGGTCGTCCACCAGGACGGCCGGCCCGCGTTCTGTGTCCGAGCCCGTCGGTAGGGTGGTGGTCCACCCGACGGAGGGAAAGACCCGTGAGCGATCACCGAACCGAGAAGGCCACCGCAGTCGCCGCCTGGGAGTCGTTGTTCCGCGCCCAGGTCACCGTGATGCGGAACCTCAACACCGAGTTCCCGTCCGCCGAGATCTCGTTCAACGAGTACGACGTGTGCTTCAACCTCTCCACGCAGCCCGGACGCCGCTGCCGGATGCGTGACCTGACCGGGCACCTCCTGCTCACGCAACCGAGCGTCAGCCGTCTGGTGGACCGGCTCGCCGCGAAGGGGATCGTCGAGAAGCAGCCGGACCCCACGGACGCCCGCGGGGTGATCGTCGCACTCACGCCACACGGCTTCGACGTGTACCGCACAGTCGCCGTGCAGCACGCCTCCACGATCGCGGCCCAGGTCGGTGCCGGGCTCGACGACGCCGAACTCCGCACGCTCACCGAGCTGTGCACGAAGCTGCGCATCGGCGCCGCGGCGACCACGCCGACCCGTCGCTCGGTCGGGGCTCCGGCATGAGCGGGAACGGTGCGGGTGGCTCCGTCGTCTGGCTGCGCGACGACCTGCGCATCGCCGACAACCCCGCCCTCCGCTCGGCCACCGACCGCAGCGGTCCGGTCACGGTCGTCTACGTCCTCGACGAGCAGAGCGACGGCATCCGCCCGTTCGGTGCCGCGGCGCGCTGGTGGCTCCACCAGTCCCTGAGCGCGCTCGAGGCCGACCTGCGCGGGTACGGCTCGCGGCTCGTGCTGCGACGCGGCCCCGCGGCCGAGGTCATCCCCGCCCTCGTGCAGGAGTCCGGCGCCGACGCGGTGTTCTGGAACCGCCGGTACGGCCTGGTGGAGCGTGAACTCGACGCGGGCATCAAGGCCGGCCTCATCGACAGCGGCATCGAGGCCCACAGCGCAGCGGCCAACCTGCTCTGGGAGCCGTGGACGGTCCTCAGCGGCAAGGGCGAGCCGTTCAAGGTCTTCACACCGTTCTGGCGGGCGGCGCAGGCGATGCCCGAACCCCGCCACCCGTGGCCCGAGCCGGACACGATCGCCGCACCGCCGGACGTCGCCTCGGACACGCTCGACGACTGGGACCTGCTGCCGACGACCCCGGACTGGGCGGGCGGGATGCGCGACGCGTGGACGCCCGGTGAGCAGGGTGCGTCCGACCGTCTCGAGCGGTTCGTCGACGAGGCCCTCGCCGACTACGACCAGCGGGACGAACCGGCCCAGGCAGCGACGAGCAGCCTGTCGCCGCACCTGCGCTGGGGCGAGATCAGCCCGTACCAGGTCTGGCACCGCATGCACGAGACCCTCGAGCCGGACCAGCGACGTGCCGCGCCGGCGTTCCTCCGCCAGCTCGCGTGGCGCGAGTTCAACTGGAACGAGTACTTCCACTGCGACGACATCGCCCGCACCAACGTCCGTCGTGAGTTCGACGCCTTCCCGTGGCGGGACGCCGCCGAGTCGGAGCTCGACCGCTGGCGCCACGGCACGACGGGCTTCGACCTGGTCGATGCCGGCATGCGAGAGCTCTGGCACACCGGCGCGATGCACAACCGGGTCCGTCTGGCCACGGCGAGCTTCCTCGTGAAGAACATGCTCGTGGACTGGCGGATCGGCGAGCAGTGGTTCTGGGACACGCTGGTCGACGCCGACGCCGCCAACAACGCCGCGAACTGGCAGTGGGTCGCGGGCTCGGGGTTCGACGCGGCGCCGTACTTCCGCGTGTTCAACCCGGACCGGCAGCTCGAGCGCTTCGACCCGCACCGGGAGTACGTCCGCCGCTGGGTGCCCGCCGACGAAGCGCGCCCGGAGCCGATGGTCGACCTCAAGGCCACCCGGCAGCGTGCCCTCGACGCCTACGCCGAGATGCGGCGCGCATGACCCGGCCGTCCGCCGCGGTGCTCGACCAGGTCGACGCCCTGCACCGGCAGCGGGTCGCCGACGGCATCGCCCCGAGCAGCGTCTGGGGCGTGTTCGACCGCGACGGACTCGTGGCCTCCGGTGGTGCCGGGGACCGCGGGGACGGCACGGCGCCCGACGTTGACACCGTGTACCGGATCGCGTCGTGCACGAAGAGCGTCACCGCGACGACGCTGCTCGGACTCGTGGACGACGGGCTGCTGTCGCTCGACGCCCCGGTCACCGACTTCGTGCCGGCGTTCCGGTCGGTGGCCCTGCCGACCGCGGACTCCCCCGTGCCCACCGTCCGGATGCTCCTGACGATGTCCGCGGGCTTCCCCACCGACGACCCGTGGGGTGACCGGCAGGAGAGCATCTCCGACGACGAGCTCGACGACGTCCTCGGCGCCGGGCTCCTCTTCGACTCGGTGCCGGGCACGCGCTTCGCGTACTCGAACCTCGGCTACGCGCTGCTCGGCCGCGTGGTCGCCGTCGTCGCCGGTGCGCCGTTCACGTCCGTCGCCACCGAGCGGGTCCTGCGTCCCCTCGGACTCGACGAAACCGTGTTCGCGGCCGCCGACGCCCGCGGGCACGTCGTGACGGGCTACCGGCCGCACGGCTCCGCCTGGGAGGCCCTGACGACACCGGGGCCCGGCGCGTTCTCACCGATCGGCGGGCTCTTCTCCACCGTGCGGGACCTCGCCCGCTGGGCGTCCTGGCTGGCGAGCGCGTTCGAGGGCACGGCGCCGCCCTTCTCGGAGCCCGCAGCCGCGAACGCCGGCCCGCTGGACACCGCCGGACGTCGGGCGATGCAGCAGGCGATGCGGATGGTCCCGGCCGAGTCACTGCCCGGATCGACCCGGGCGACCGGGTACGGCTTCGGGCTGTTCGTCGAGCACGACCCCGTCGTCGGCTCGATCGTGTCGCACTCCGGCGGCTACCCCGGGTTCTCGGCGCACATGCGGTGGTCGGTGTCGACCGGCCTCGGTGTCGTCGCCTTCGAGAACGCCACCCAGGCCAAGGTGTCGGTGGCTGCCACGCGGGCGCACGACCTCGTCCTGGCCGACGTGCGGTCCGGAGCCGACGCGTCGATCGCCGACACGTCGATCGCCGACGCCACGATCGCCGACACGTCGATCGCCCACGCGCCGGTCGCCGACGCCCCGGAGCGGGTGTTGCCGGAGACGCGAGCCGCCCAGCAGGCCGTGCAGCGCCTCCTGGCCGACTGGGACGACGACCGAGCCGCCGCGATCTGCACGCCGAACGTGCCGCTCGACGTGCCCTGGGACCGCCGACGTGCCGCGCTCGACGCCGCGGTCGCCGTTGTTGGGGCCGACCTCCGTGGCACCCCGGTCGCCGAGCAGTCGAGCACGCCGACGCACCTGCGGTGGTGGCTGCCCGGTGAGCACGGTCGTCTGCGCGTCGAGATCCGTCTCGCGCCACTCGCCGCCGGTCTGGTGCAGACGCTGACCGTGCGCGCGGAGCCGACGCCGGTCTAGCGCAGGGCAGAGTGTCGGAACCGTCCGGTAGAATGCGACATGTCCGCTCGGTCCTCGTGGCGGTCATCCGTCCCGATCACCGCCTTCGGAAGAGACCATGCCACGCAAACCGGACCCGACGCTCAAGCCCGCGATCGTCTGCAAGGTCACGGACCACCTCCACCACACCCGGCTCGAAGACGTCTCGGTCCGGAGCCTGGGCCGGGTCCTCGGCACGAGCGCGTACCCGATCGTGTACCACTTCGGCTCGCGGGACGGCCTCATCGACGCCGTGGTCGAACACCTCAGCCACCCGGTCCTGTCGGTCTGCCTCGACCCAGACGCCGACGAACAGGCCCTCGCCGACCACCTGGTCCGCGTCTTCGGCGGTCTCGACGACGCCGAGCGCTTCCTGGCGGCACGCCTGACGTTCGAGCTCGGCTCGGTCGAGTGCCTGTCCGACCACGACCGGCACCGCCGCCTGCACCGGGCGCACGTGGACACCCTCGCCGCCTGGGCCCGGGCGCACGGCGCCGACGACGCCACCGCCCGCCGCGCCGCAGGGGCCGCCGTGCTCGCTGCCCGGGGCGCGCAGTGGGGAGCGGTCCTCGACGGTGACGTCGCCCACACCGACACGGTCCTCCGCGGTGTCGCTCGCCGGCTCGCCGCCGAGGTCGACGTCGCCGCTCGCTGACCGAGCAGCGGGCAGCGGGCGGGCGGTGGCCGGCGGGCGGTGCCGGCGACCGACGACCGGTGACCGACGACCAGCGACCGACGACCAGCGGGTCCGACCGCACCACGGGACGACGGGAGGCCCGGTACCAGCTGGTACCGGGCCTCCCGTTCGTCAGGTGGTCGCCTCAGCGACCCACGTCGGTGACGCTCAGAGCGTGACGAAGCTCTGCGACTTGGCGTTCTCGAAGCGCGCGGCCACGTTCTCCCAGTCGACGATGTTCCACACGGCCTTGACGTAGTCCGCCTTGACGTTGAGGTAGTCGAGGTAGAAGGCGTGCTCCCACATGTCGAGCATGAAGATCGGGACGAGACCGAACGGGATGTTGCCCTGCTGGTCGAACAGCTGGAACGTGGCGAGCTTCTGGCCCACGACGTCCCAGGCCAGGACGGACCAGCCGGAGCCCTGGATGCCGTTGGCGACCGCGGCGAACTGGGCCTGGAACTTCTCGAACGAGCCGAAGAACTCGTCGATCGCGGCGGCGAGCTCGCCCTCCGGGACCTTCGTGTCCGGGCCGAGGTTGGTCCAGAAGATCGAGTGGTTGACGTGGCCACCGAGGTGGAACGCCAGGTCCTTCTCGAGCTTGTTGATCGCACCGAAGTTGCCGGACTCGCGGGCCTCGCCGAGCTGCTGCAGGGCGGTGTTCGCACCGGTGACGTACGCCTGGTGGTGCTTGTCGTGGTGCAGCTGCATGATCTTGCCGCTGATGTGCGGCTCGAGGGCGGCGTAGTCGTACGGGAGCTCGGGCAGGGTGTACTCAGCCATGGGCGGTCCTTTCGATCGGTGATGTGGGGTGCGGGGCTCCGCGGCTCACGAGAGCCGGGAACGATCGGTCAGGGAGTGGAATTCCCGGTTGTGGTAGACCAGCGGCTCGCCCCGGTCGAGGCCGACGACGATGTCGAGCACCTCGGCGACGACGACGGTCGAGCTGCCGATGGGCGTGGTCGAGAGCGGTCGGCAGCGCAGGGCGCTGGCGGCGTCGGGGAGGTAGCGGTCGCCGGAGGGCAGCCGTCCCCAGATCGGGTCGTCGGCCGCGGGGCTGCCGGTCGAGGCGAAGCGCTTGGCGAGGGCCACACCGCGGGCGTCCATCAGGTGCACCACGAACAGCGGTGCGCCGAGGACGACCCCGGCGGACCCGGAGTTCGTGGAGAGCGAGAACACCAGCACGGGCGGGTCGACCGCGACCGAGGCCACGCTCGACGCGGTGAGGCCGGTCGGTCCGTCCGGGCCCTCGGCGGTGATCACGGCGACGCCGGCGGGGTGCCCGCGGAAGGCGTCCTTGTACGCGGCGGTGATGTCGGCCGTGGTGGCGTCGACCTCGGGCGGGGCGGCGGGGGTGCCGGGCTGGGGGACGTCGACCGGGGCGGCGTCGGGCATGTCAGTCGTGGTCGTTCCTCGTTCGTGGGTGCGGCCGCGGTCGTCGCGGCCACCCCCCAACGTAGGACCTGTGCCCGGGTGCCGGTCCATGATTCACAGGATCGGCTCATCCCCGGGCGTGCCGCGACGCCGCGCGAGCGCCCCGTCCCGCGCACCGACGCGGCGGTACGGACCGGGCCGCACCGGCGGCGGGTCAGCGCTTCCGCAGCATGACGACGGCACCGGCCGCCGCGACGACCATGAGCGCCGCAGCGACGCCAGCCGTCGTGGTGACCCCGGAGTCGAAGGCGGCCCGGGCCGACTCCAGCAGGACCTGCCCCGCCGACCCGCCGAGCTGCGTCGCCGCGGCGACGGCTCCGCCGAGGGTCTCCCCCGCCGCGGTGTGCGCGGTCGAGGACAGCCCGTCCGGCACGACGACGTGTGCCCGGTACGCGGTGGCGAGGATGGTGCCGAGGACGGCGGTGCCGAGCACGGCGCCGATCTCGTACGCGGTCTCCGAGATCGCCGACGCGGCGCCGGACTTGTGCGCCGGCGCGGTCGAGATGATGAGGTCGTTCGTCACGGTCTCGGACGCACCGATGCCGATGCCGAGCAGCACGAACGCGAACGCCAGCGCGGCGATCGAGGCGTGGTGGCCGAGCACGGCGACGAGGGCGTACGCGGCGGCCGAGAACAGCAGCGACACGGACACGACCCAGCGCGGTGCGACCCGGGCGACGACGGGCACCACGGCGAGGCCCGCGATGATCGTCAGGACGGCGCCGGGGATCAGCACCACACCGCTGGCGAACGGGTCGAGGCCGGCGACGAGCTGCAGGTGCTGCGCGATGAAGAACAGGAACCCGGTGAGCGAGAACATCGCCGCCATGTTCATCAGGACGCTGCCGGTGAAGGCAGTGCTGCGGAACAGGCGCATGTCGAGCATCGGCGTGCGGGAGCGCAGCTGCCGCCGGACGAACGCGATGCCGCAGAGCACACCGACGGCGACCATGGCGATCGCGAGACCGCGCTCCTCCGGGTGGACGAGGGACTTGATCGCCCAGACCGTGGGGGCGAGGGCGCCGAGGGACAGCAGCATGCTCGGGACGTCGACCGGCCCGGGCTCCGGGTCGCGGGACTCCGGCACGCAGAACGGCACGGCGACGAGCATCACGACCAGGATCGGCACGGCGACGAGGAAGACGCTGCCCCAGTGGAAGTGCGCGAGCAGCACACCGCCGACGAGCGGGCCCAGGGCGTTGCCGGCGGCGAACATCGTCGACCAGACCGCCAGGGCCAGGCGCCGTTCGCCGGCGTCCGGGAACACGTTGCGGATGATCGAGAGCGTCGCCGGCATGAGCATCGCGCCGAAGACACCCATCGCGAGGCGTGCGGCGACGAGCATCCAGGCCTCGGTGGCGAACGCCGCGGCGGCGGAGAGCAGGGCGAAGCCGGTCGCGCCGATGACGAGGATCCGGCGGCGGCCGATGCGGTCGCCGATGCTGCCCATCACGACGAGCAGGCCGGCGAGGACGAGCGGGTAGGCGTCGACCATCCAGAGCTGGGTGGTGGCGTCGGGGTGCAGGGCGCGCGAGATCGAGGGCAGCGCGAAGCTCAGGACGGTGTTGTCGACCGAGATGAGCAGCACCGGCAGCATGAGCACCGCGAGCGCGGCGAACCGGGAACCACGACTGGTGGTGATCCGGGTGGCGACGGGGCTGGTGAGCAGGGCGGACATGGCGGACTCCAGGACTTCGAGCGTGTCGCGCCGTCGGCCTCGAGGGGCCGAGCGCAGACGAGACGGGACGCGGAAGTCGTCACGCGCCCCGTCAGGGTTCCGTTAGTGTACCGTCCGGACGGTGGTGGTTGCAAATGCAACCAATGGCGGTCGGGAGGCGCGGATCCGGCCCGCCCCGTGCCTCCCGTCCGGTGGTCGACCAGTCCCCAGGTCAGGAGGACTGGTCACAGGTCAGGCGGACTCGCGCACGACCAGCCGGTGGCGGACGACCCGCTCGACCGACGGGCCGGACCGCGGCAGCGAGCCGTCGAGCATGCCGAGTGCCAGGTCGACCGCGTGCCGCGCCACCTCGTCGAGGTCGACCGCGAGCGTGGTGAGCGTCGGTGCGACGAGCGTGCCGAGCGTCAGTCCGTCGATGCCGATGACGCGGACACGGTCGGGGACCCCGGCGTCGGCGCGACGGCAGGCGGCGAGCGCGCCGAGGGCCATCACGTCGTTGAACGCGACGACGGCGTCGAGTCGGGGGTGTCGCTCGAGCGCCGCGGTCGTCCCCGCGGCACCCGCGTCGGCCGAGGCCGCGGTGGCGACGACGTGCGCCGGCAGGTACCCGCGGCGGCGGAGCGCGTCGAGCAGGAGGGCGCCACGGGTGCTCGGCTCAACCGACGCTCGGGCGACCGTGGGCGCGTCGAGGACGAGGGGGTGCTTCACGCCGACCGAGACCAGGTGGTCGGCGAGGGCCTCCACCGCGTCCGTCGGGTCGAGCCGGACGGCACCGCGTGTGGGGACACCGTGCGGGTCGAGCTCGACGACCGGCACCGGACCGAGGCGTTCGATCCACTCCGGTGCGCGGGCGCCGAGGTAGCCGATGACGACGTCGCTCTGGGCGCCGAGGTCCTGCACCGACCGGTCCGAGTCACCCGCCAGGCCGACGTCGGCGAGCATCACGTTCCACCCGCGGGCTGCGGCCAGTCGGAGGACCGCCGCGGCGAGTTCGGGTGAGTACGGGTTCCGCAGGTCGTCGACGAGCAGTCCGAGCTGGTGCGCGCCGCCGGAGACGAGGCCCCGACCGAACCGGGACGGCCGGTAGTCGAGCGCCGCGGCGGCGGCGAGGACCCGTTCCTTCGTGGCGTCGCTGATCCCCGGCAGACCGTTCACCGCGCGGGTGACCGTCTGCCGGGAGACCCCGGCGGCCGCGGCGACGTCGAGGATCGTCGCGCGGCCACCGGCGCCGGTCAGCTGCGGAGGTCGAGCCATGCCACCTGCTCGGGCGTGAGGTCGACGGTCAGGCCGAGCATCGACGAGCGGGCTTCGGCGATGGTGCGCGGGCCGAACAGCGGGAACGTCGGGAACGGCTGGTGCAGGACGTAGGCCAGGGCGATCGCGGTCGCCGGGACGCCGTACTGCGCGCCGAGCTCCTCGGCCCGGCGCAGGCGTTCGAAGTTGGCGTCCGAGTAGTAGCAGCGGACGAGTTCGGCGTCGCTGGTGTCGTCCGGACGCGCCCGGCCGGTGAAGAACCCGCGGGCCTGCGACGACCAGGGCAGCAGCGGGACCTGGCGCTCCTCGAGCCACTGCTTGGACGCGGCGTCGGTGACGTGCTCGCACCCGGCCCAGGGGACGTCGAGCGCCTCGGCGAGTCCGAAGTGGTTGCTGAGCACCTCGAACCCGTGCTTGCCGTTCGCCGCGGCCCAGGCGTTCGCCTCGTCGAAGCGGGCGGGGGTCCAGTTCGATCCGCCGAACACCCGGATGCGGCCCGCACGGCGGTGTTCGTCGAGGACGTCGACGAACTCCCCGACCGGGATGTCCGGGTTGTCCCGGTGCATCATGTAGACGTCCGCGTAGTCGGTGCCCTGGCGTTCCAGGCTCTCGAGCAGCTGGCGGGTGAGCGACTCCGGGTCGCAGTACGGCGTGTGGGCGCCCTTGGTGATGACGACGACGTCCTCCCGGATGCCGCGGTTCCGGATCCAGGCGCCGAGTCGGCCCTCGAGCACGCCGCCGCCGTAGACGTAGCCGGTGTCGAAGACCGTGCCGCCCTGTTCCACGAAGTGGTCGAAGATCGCGCTCGCGTGCGCCAGGTCGGGCTGGTTGTCGACGCCCATCACCAGACGGGAGACGCGCTTGTCGATGCCGGGGAGCTGGCCGTACGTCATCGGGGCGTGGGACGCGACGGTGAGCGGGCGGCCGCTGACGGTGGGGATGTCGGCGGTCTCCGCCTCGAACGGGTAGCGCAGGCCGATCGCGGCGCGCCAGCGGTCGAGCGTGCGGGCGGCGGCGAGGCTCTCGTCGGTGGTCATCTGCGGGGTGTCGACCCGGCCGGCACGGAGGGCGTCGATGGTGGCGTCGGCTTCGAGTCCGTAGGGGGCGGCACCTGCGAAGGACGTCTCGGTCGGTGCGGCGTCGACCGTGCGGACCTCGATCACCGGGTCGCCGCCGATGGTCCAGGGGTCGCGGAGCGTGATCGTGCCGCGGGTGCCGTGCACGACGACGGCGTTCGTGTCCTCGACCTGGACGCCGGTGCGGAGGCTCGCGGTGATGCCGGTCGGGTACGTCGCGCTGGCAACGGTCCACTCGTCCACCCCGGTCGGCCCGAGGGTCCCCACGGCGTGCAGCTCGACCGGTTCGGCGACGCGGACCCCGGTGGCGGCCTGCACGATCGCCGCGGTCATGGTGACCGGGTAGCAGCCGACGTCGAGGATCCCTCCGCCGGCGGTCTCGACGTCGAAGAGCCGGCCGGTGCGCTCCTCGGTCCGGAACGCGAAGGACGCGTCGACGTGGGTGACGGTGCCGATCGCGCCGTCACGGACGAGGTCGAGGAAGGCGGCGGTCTGCGGGTGGAAGCGGTACATGAACGCCTCGACCAGTGGCAGGCCAGCCTGGCGGGCGGCGTCGACGAGCGCCATCGTCGTGCCGTGGTTCGGCGTCAGCGGCTTCTCGCAGAGCACGGCCTTGCCGGCCCGGAGCGCCGCGAGCACGAGGGCTGCGTGCCCGGTGTGCACGGTCGCGATGTAGACGGCGTCCACCCGCGGGTCGGCGAGCACGTCGTCGTAGGTGCCCGCGGTGACGTCGGGGAACCCGTGCTCGGCGGCCTCGTCCGCGAAGGCCTGGGCCCGCTCGAGTGACGAGCTGCCGGCGGCGACGAGTCGGCCGCTGCTGCTGGACAGCTGGGCGAGGAAGCGGCGGGCGATGCCCCCGGGGCCGAGGACCGCCCAGCCGGGGGTCATGTCGTTCGTGGTGGGTGTGGGGGTCGCGGTCTGCGCTGACATGCGGATCCTGTTCGTCGTGAACCTTCACGGTCGGAGCGAGGCTAGCCGCGGACAGCCCGCAGAACAAGGGTGCGTGAACGTTCACGGCGACTGTTCACCTCGGTGGGTCCCTAGACTCGTGCGCATGGCAAGTGCTCGCGACCGCGTCCTCGACAGCTTCGTCGCCATCGTGTGCGAGGACGGCGAGCGTCCCGCGACCCTCGACGCCGTCGCCGCCCGCGCCGGTGTCTCGAAGGGCGGACTGCTCTACCACTTCGGCTCCAAGGCGGCCCTGGTCGAGGGGCTGTGCGAACGACTCGCCGACCTGTCCGCGCTGGACATCGAGCGGATGCGATCGGCCGAGGACGGTCCCGCGCGCTACTTCGTCGAGAACTGCCAGTTCGTCGGCAGTGAGCTCGACCTGGCCCTGCTCGCCGCCTCGCGCCTGCAGCAGGCCGGGTACGAGGAGGCCGGCCGGACCCTCGACGAGACCGAGAACGCCTGGCTCGCCACCCTGGTCGACGCGCTCGGGGACGTCCCCACAGCGCAGGCCGTCAAGCTCCTGGGCGACGGGCTGTACCACGCGGCGTCCCTCGGGGCGGCGAGCGACGTCCGCCCGGACCGGGCCTCGGTGGACATGGCGGCACTGCTGCAGGTCGTCGACCGCCTGATCGCGACGAAACCCGCTCCGTGAACCAGCGCACCCGGTCCTGGGGATAGACTGAGTTCGTTCTACCCGCTGATTCCCGGAGGTACCACCGTGGGCCGCGTCATCGCTGCTGTCTTCTCGATCCTGCTGCTGCTGGTGTCGATGTACCTGTTCGGGTTCGCGTTCCAGGTCGCCTCCGGCCAGGCCTTCGTGTTCATCGCCGGCGTGCTGCTGATGAGCCTCTCCTTCTTCCTGCCGATCCACGTGTTCGGCAAGCGGTAGTCACACACCGCACACGCAGAACGGCCCCGCACCTCTCGGTACGGGGCCGTTCTGCGTACAGCCGCAGGTCAGGCGTTGGTGCGCAGCTCCCGCAGGGTGACGGCGGTGGCGATGGCGGCGTGTGCGGCCTCGGCGCCCTTGTCCTCCTTCGACCCGGGCAGCCCGGCACGGTCGATGCCCTGCTGCTCGTCGTCGAGGGTGAGCACACCGAAGCCGACGGGCTTGCCGGTCTCGATCGCGACCTTCGTCAGCCCACTCGTCGCGGCGTCGGAGACGTACTCGAAGTGCGGGGTGCCACCGCGGATGATGACGCCGAGGGCGACCGCGGCGTCGAAGCCCGACTCCAGCGCGACCTTCGCGACGACCGGCAGCTCGAAGCTGCCCGGCACGGGGACGACCTGGGCCGTGGCGCCGAGCCGTTCGATCTCGCGCTGCGCCCCGGCCAGGAGCCCGTTCGCGATGACGTCGTGCCACTGTCCGGCGATGACCGCGACCCGGATGCCGCTGCCGTCGACGAGCCCGCGCTCCGCCGCTCCTGCTCCGCTCATGCGTGTGTCCCTTCGGTGCGGGCGACGTCCGTCGCCCGGTCGGCCGCGTCCAGCCAGGTGGCCAGCGCGGCGATGGTGATGACGGGCACGCCCTCGCGTGTCCCGAGTCCGACGAGCTCCGGCAGGCGCATCATGCCGCCCTGCTCGTCGACGATCTCGCAGATCGCCGCCGCGGGCCGCAGCCCGGCAGCGGTGACGAGGTCGATCGCGGCTTCGGTGTGCCCGGCGCGCTCGCGGACCCCGCCGGCCCGTGCTCGCAGCGGCACGACGTGCCCAGGGCGGTGCAGGTCGGCGCGGACCGACGTCGGGTCGGCGAGGACCCGGAGCGTGCGGGCCCGGTCGTGGGCGCTGATGCCGGTCGTCACGCCGACGGCCGCGTCGACCGTGACGGTGTACGCGGTGCCACGGACGTCCTCGTTGTGCTGGACCATCGGCGGCAGGTCGAGGGCATCGGCGATCTCGGCACTGACGGGCGCGCAGATGAACCCGGACGAGTGCGCGACCGTCCAGGCGATCCACTCCGGGGTGGCGAGTTCGGCGGAGAGGACGACGTCGCCCTCGTTCTCACGGTGCTCGTCGTCGGCGACGATCACCGGGCGACCGGCCGCGATGGCGGCGATCGCCTGCTCGACGGAGGAGAGCCCCGGGGCGGCAGCCGGAGCGGTGACCGCCGGCGAGACGGGGGCGGTGTCGGCGGCCATCACCGAGCCTCCGCCCCGACCGGCGCGCCGGCGGCGACAGCACCAGCGGCACCGGCGGCAGCAGCGTCCAGCCGCAGCATCCGGCGGACGTGCCGTGCCAGGACGTCGGTCTCGATGTTGACGCGGTCGCCGGGCACCCGCGCACCGAGCGTGGTTGCGGCCAGGGTCTCCGGGATGAGACTGACCTCGAACCAGGCGGCGTCGGGCGCCGTGGACTCCGGCGACACCGCACTGACCGTCAGCGAGACGCCGTCGATGGCGATCGAGCCCTTGTCGACCACGAGCGGGCTGAGCTCCGGCGTCAGCGCGAACCGCACCCGCCGCCAGCCGTCCCCGTCGTCGGTCTCGAGGACGGTCGCGGTGCCGTCGATGTGGCCCTGCACGATGTGGCCGCCGAGGCGGTCCCCGACCGAGGCGGCGCGCTCCAGGTTGACCCGGTCGCCGGACCGCAGCGACCCGTGGGCGCTCATGTCGAGCGTCTGCTTCATGACGAAGGCGGTGAAGGTCTCCGGGGTCTGCTCGACGACGGTCAGGCAGACGCCCGAGACCGAGATCGAGTCGCCGTGCTGCGCGTCGGAGACGACGAGCGGGCCGCGGACGGTGAGCGCGACGGAGTCGCCTCGTTCGTCGACGGCGGTGACGGTGCCGAGTTCCTCGATGATGCCGGTGAACACTGGTGTCCTCTCAACGGGACTCCAGGGCGCGCGACGGACGTCGGCGGGCGGCAGGTGGAGTCGCAGAACGACCGTCACCTTCCGTCAGCGCTTCCTCCCGTCCGGACTTTCACCGTCGGTCCCGGAATTGCACCGGGTCAACCCCGCCCCGGGCGGACCCGGCGCGGCGCTCGTGGACTGTCACCACCGGTTCGGACTTGCACCGACCCCGGAGCGCTTGCGTGTCCCCGACGATACCCCAGCCCCCCGACCGTCGCGGGCGGACCATCCGCCGGACGTCACGCGGCGTCTCGGAGGCGTGGCGGGCCTCCCGTCCGACGGCCGGTGCGCCGACGCGGACTCGACCAGCAGCGGCCACCGGAGGCGATCAGCCGCGCCCCTGCCGCGCCCGCTGGGCGTGCTCGCTCGCGCCCGCTGGGCGTGCTCACCCGCGCACACCGGAGGCGCGCTCAGCCGCGCCCCCGGACCAGGGCGAGCGCCTGCCGGAGCGACAGGTCGGGCAGGTACGCGCGGACCACCGCGACACCGATCGCGGGCAACGCGACCGGGTCCGGGTAGGCGAGGACGAGCGGTTCGAGTTCGGGGCCGAACTTCCGCTTGAACCGCAGCAGCGAGCGGAACCCGTAGACCGGCTCGAGGACCCCGCCGACCAGTTCCAGCAGCGTCTCGACGCCGTCGCCGGTGGACCCGGTGCCGGGCGTGCGGGCGAGCGGCGCGGCGGAGAGGCCGAGCCGTTCCGCACCCTGCTCGCGCATCACGTCGGCGGCCGAGGCGACCAGGAACTCCATCACGCCGTTCGGGGCGTCGGTCCGACGTCGCATCACGTCGAGCGTCCAGCCCACCACGCGGCCCTCGCGGTGCGACGGCAGCCAGCTGGTGACGCCGAGGACCGTGCCCTCGGCGTCCTGGGCGACGAGGGTGCGGACGGCGGGGTCGCGCATCTCGTCGAGGCTGCCGAGCGTGAAGCCCATCTCGGGGAGCTCGCGGTCGGCGACCCACTCCTCGGAGATCGCCTCGATCTGCCGGGTGGTCGCGACCGGCAGGTCCTGCCACGACGACCAGGTGGCGGTGAAGCCGGAGCGCCGTGCCTTGTTGACGGCCGTGCGGACGTCCTGCTTCCGGCTGCCCTTCGTCGTCCAGCCCCGCGGGTCGAACGACGCGTCCTCGGCGACCGGCAGCGTGCGCCAACCGAGCCGGGTGAGGGCCGAAGCGCTGGTCGTGTCGATGCCGTGGAACACTGCCGTCCAGCCGTTGTCGTCGCAGTACCGGGCGAACTCGGTCAGCGCCGACACCCGCGCGTCCGGCCACCCGAACGGGCCGAGGGCCACCGCGACGGTGCCGGTGCGGCGGTAGGCGACCCCGGCACGACCGTCGGCGGTGAACCAGTGCGCGCTGCCCGGCCACGTGGCCATCCACCCGAACGTGTCGCCGCCACCCGCGACGAGCAGGGCACGGGCACGCTCGCGGTCCACGGCGGACACGTCGGCGTCGGTCGCACCGGGCGCCGCACCGGCCGGTCGGATCGCGGCGACGGCGACCACGGCCCAGAGCAGCGGCCCGACGAGGCTCAGCACGGTCCGGAGCCCGGGGTCCCGGATCGGCAGGTCGCGGTGGTGCACGACCGGTGACAGCGGTCCGAGGACGGCGACCACCAGCCCGAGCGGGTCGTGCACCCGCACCGGCGCGGCGTCGGCGCTGATGAACACCACGGTCGCCAGGACCGCGGCGGCGGCCAGGACGGTCACCGCGAACGCGACGACCCGGCGCCGGGCGACCGCGACCGTGAAGGACCGCCGCAGCAGGACGAGGACCAGTGCGGTGACGAGCGGGACCGCGACGGACGCGGCGATCGACAGCCCCACGACGAGGTCGTCCTCGGACCCGCGGAGCTGGTCGACCCGGCCGGGCACGTGGGTGTAGGTCACGGCGGCGGCGATGCCCGTGACGGTGTCGACCACGACGACGAGCCACACGGCGAACCGGCTGCCGCGGAACAGCCCGATCGCCCCGACGACGAGCACGAGCAGCGGCGCGATCGCCAGCAGCAGGGACCAGGGGTCCGTCGCACGGTAGGTCAGCAGACGGTGCAGGCACTCCCCCGCGACGCCGTCGGCACGACAGGCGGACGGCTGGTCGGCCGGCCCCATCCCGACGACCGCGGCGATCGGCGCGAGCAACCCGACCCGGGCGCGTGACACCAGCGCGATCACCGGTCCCACCGCCGACACCAGGACGACCGTGCCGAGCAGCACCCGGGTCTCGCGGTGCGAGCTGCGGGTCCAGCCGGTGCGCTTCGGGGTGCGTCGGAACACCTCGCCGAGTCCCCAACCGGCAGCCGTCGCGACGACGGCGGAGAGGTCGGCGGTGTGCCCGGCGTAGAGGAAGAGGGTGAGGACGACGGCCAGCGCGTTCACCCGGATCCGACGGCGCCAGAGCGGACCGGCGAACGCACTCGCGGTGGTGACCGTGCCGAGGATCGCCGTCCAGGGGTCGAGGCCCTCCGCCCCGGACAGCAGGGCGGCACCACGGCGGCCGTCCGGGTCGATGACGCCGACGACGGCTGCGGCCGCGGCGCCGACGACGCTCGTCGCCAGGAACGCGGAGACCGTCCGGCGCGACCCCATCAGGCGCTCGGAGGCGCCGACCAGCAGGACGACACCGGCGAGCGTCAGGATCAGGGCGAGGACACCGGTGGTGACGGCGAACACCCGGAAGGGGACGAGCGCGTCCGGCACCGGTCGTCCGTGTGCGAACCGCAGCGCCGCCGCGGTGATGGAGGCCACGAGCACCAGGAGCAGGACGACGGCCGTGACCGGGTGTCGGGTGACGGCGTGCCGCACCGACCGGGAGGCCCGCCCCACGTCACGCAGGACGCGCGCGGCCGCCTCGTGGCCGGCCTTCGGCGGGGCCGCGGGCTGCTCCGGAGCGGCGCTGTCGGGTGCGCCCTTCGCGGTCATCGACGGACCCCGTCCACCGGCAGGCCGAGGTGGGCGATCACGGTCGGGAGGCCGCGGCCGAGGACGTAGCGGACGGTGTTCCAGTCGTGGGCCGAGCCCGGCGAGACGATGAGCGTGGTGGCGATCCCGGCGCGTTCCGACGCGGCACGGAGCGCGAGCGTCGAGGCCTTGTAGGGAGCGTCGTCCTCGCCGTACCCGAACACGGTGAAGTGGTCGTGGTACGGCGTGTGGGCGGCGAGCAGGGCCTCCGGCGTGGCCTTGAGGTAGGCCGGACGCGAGCCGCCGAAGCCGACCGCGATCGTGTGCTGGAGGTCGCCGTTCGCCGGGGCGATCTCGCTGGAGATGGCGAGGGTCGTGCCGAACACCTCCGGGTACGCGCTCGAGAACTGCATGGCGCAGGTCGCTCCCTGCGAGAAGCCGCCGATGCCCCACGCCGCACTGCCCGAGGCGACGTCGAGGTGCTGGTGGATCCACCGGACCGTGTCGGTCATCACGTAGGTCGCACTCCGCCCGAGACGACGGCTGTCGACGCACATCGGGTTGTGGCCGGGGGCGCCGAGCTGGTCGGGCGAGACGACGATCGGCGCGATGCCGTGGTGCGTCGACGCGTAGCGGTCGAGGAACGACCCGAGGCGGCCGGTCTGGAACATGTCGGACGGCTGACCCGGCTGCCCGGAGAGCGCGACGAGCACCGGCAGGGTCGGCGGGTCGGCGACCTGCGCGGCCGGCGGCAGCCAGACGACGGCGGGGCGGGCGTGGAAGTGCGAGACCGTCGCCGGGATGCGGACGGCGATCGTGCGGCCGTGGCCCGGCATCCCCTTCGGCGCGGTCCAGGTCGCCGCGTCGACGATCCGGGCACCCGGACGCGCCGCGTGCTGGTGGTCGAGGGTGCTCAACGGGTAGGGGTTCGGCGTGACGGCCTCGCCGATCGTCCGGTACGCGCCGAAGTCGACGTTGATGCCGAGGCCCGCCGTGAGGGCGACCGCCAGGGCAGCGCCCAGCCCGACGATCCGTCGGCCGTTGCCGCCCTGCACCAGGACGACCAGGAACAACAGGACCGCGGCCGCCGTGAAGGCGACCCACATGCGCGTGACGGGCGTGAAGGACACCCCGAAGAGGTCCTGGACGTCGCCGAACCACCAGACGGCGACCAGGCCGATGCCGGAGCCGACCGCCATGGCCGCGATCCGCACAAGCACCCCGGGGAGGCCCCGGTTCCACCGGCGTCGGGGCGGGTGCTCCGACGCGTTCGCACCCTTCGTCCGGCCGTGGGGTCCGAAGACCGTCAGGAGGACGAGGACGACGGCGACGACGTCCACCGGCACGAGGACGGCCGGGAGGACGATCGGGAGCTGGAGCAGTTCTGAGGGCACGCGTTCATCGTGCTGCCGTCCAGCTGACGCACAGCCACTGGTCGGCTGCCGCTGTGTTCAGCAAGCGACTGTGGCCGTTCAGGAGGCGTACAGCACTCCCACAGGACGGGTCCTGATCAAGACTCATCACCTTGTGGTGAGTGTCGCCCATCGAGCTCGTCCACCGGTCGCTCCGGCTCTGCTGCGTGGCTCTCGCGGTCCTGCTGGCGAGCGACCCGCGGTCCGAGCGCGAACAGGAACGTCCCGGCGACGGCGCACGCGATGGTGGCTGCCAGCAGTGGTGGCCACGGCGTGGAGTCCGTCACCGCCGCGAGCACCGTCAGGAGGACCAGCGCCGCCAGCAGCGGGCCGAGGATCCATGCCAGCCAGAGTCGGTACCTGCGCATCATCACCTCATGGTGCACTGGCTTCTCGACAGGCGTCCGACTCACGGCAGGCGCGCCCCTCGGCATCGACATCGCTGGCTTCGCCCGCCACCGACCGTGAGTGACGGAGAGGGCCCGGGAGGGTCAGAAGTACATGCGCCCCTGCGCGATGTCAGCCTCGGCCTGCCGGAGGGCCCCTGCGACTTCGGGGTCAGCGCCTTCGAAGTCCGCGGCCCGAGAGCCGAAGTCGGTGAAGCGGTGCATGACGATCCACAGCACGAGGAACACCGCCAAGACCACGCCGGTTGCGATCCACCACCACATGCGGGCAGCGTAAATGCGACCGACTGAAGGTGCAAGCACTGAGATGCGCCGTTGCACCATCGTCTCCCTGCCCGATCAGAGGATGAGCGCGACGGGGACGGACCCTGCTGTCAGGACGAGTGCAACTGGCCAGAACCAGTACCTGAACGGACGACGTCGACGCCATGCGTGAGTACCGAACGCCGCCAGGAAGATGACCACGAGCAGGACCGCCACACCACCGACCTTCGTCGCTCCGCCGAGCGCTTCATCCCGGTTCATCTGCGCGACATCGAGGTCGTTGTCGGTCGGTCCGGGCCAACCGAAGCTGCGTGCTTCGTCGAGAGCCATCGCGACCAAGGACGCGATGACGAACAGCACGACGGCGAAGGGAACAGTCAGCAGGCACGCGAGCCAGGCTCGTCCCGTTCCCGTGTCAGTAGAACCGGACTGGTTGGTCACACGACGCACGGTACGGGATCCACTGCAACGAGAGCGCGTCCCGTTGCCAGATCAGCGGGGCACGACTCCGAACCCGTCGTCATCGAGTGTCCGGTCGTCGCAAGTGACCCGGGTCGCTCTCGTAGCGGCGGTGTCGTCCGTGGGCTCGGCCATCGTGGTCTGACCGTTCTCGCCGCGGGTGCCGTCGAGCTCGATGGGTGTCACCGCGATCTGGTCGATGTCCGATGGGGCGCCCGCGGGTCGATCCGCGAGGAGTCCGACCAGATGGCGCGCTCCGTTGATGCTCGTGCATCCCACGCCGGTGCCGTGTTGCCCGGTGAGGTCGAACTGGTACTGGTCGCCCTCGGGGTTCGTGACTGCCTCGAATGCGCAGCCGGTCCAGCGGTACAGATCGACATCACGGCTGCCCGCGACGAGCATGACGACCGGTCCGTTGCCCTGACCGGACACGTCGGCGACCAACGCAGTGGCTTCGGCGCCGCCGGACAGGTTGCGGGGACTCACGGAACTGTGAGACCGGTGCTCGTCGTCACACCGAACCGGCCGTCCTCGGTCACCCACTGTCGGTCAGCCTCGAGATCCCCGTCCACATCGATCGTCGAAGCGGTCCTCGCACCGGCCGGGACACCGTCATCGGATGCCGGGCAAGGCTTCGATGCCTTGGCTGAGGTCGGCGTCGGTGTCGGTGTCGAATCACTCGAAGCAGCTGGTGGCCGCGATGTCGGTTCGGCGGCCGTCGGCGACTCACCCGTCCCGCTGCACCCGGTCAGCAAGACGAACGACATCGCCGTGGCCACGAATGCGCTGGTGCGCAGGACAGTGCTCCCCGTCGAACTCATCGGATCAGGGTGACTCCTGTTGCATCAGCCACGCAACCTCCACGCGCTTCGTCTGGTCAACGAATCCCCTACCGGGCTTCCGGACGAACGTCGTCGTCCTCTGCGTCCAGCGAGGCCAGGTAGTCGGCGTTGCCGCGCAAGGCCGGCTTGTACCGGTCGAGTTCCGGGGCGTCCACGTGATCCGCGAGGAGCACGAGGAGGCTCGCGAGTGCGGTGTTCGGCCGGCCATCGGCGTGGAACGTCAGGGCCTCGAAGGCTCCGAGGGCGACGGACTCAGGGAACTCAGCCCGGGCCCGCGCGAAGGCCCGGAGCGAGTCGTCGATGCGGCCGAGGTTCCGGAGGGTGCTCCCGTACTGGAGGAAGCAGCGGCGCCGGAGATCTCCGGTGAGTCCTCGTTCCATCGCTCGCTCGTAGAAGCTGAGCGCCGTCGACTCGGCTCCCGCCGTGTCGTACGCACCCCCGAGCTCGTAGAGGACTCGAGGGTGCTCCGGGTGCTCCTCGTGGATGGGGAGCAGCGCGTCGATGGTCGGCTGCATGTCCTCGCGGTTCCGGGCGGCGAAGATCGCATCGAGTTGCGCGTCGATCGCGTCGGACATGGTCGGCCGCTCCTCCCGTTCGAGCAGTCACGCGACCGCGCCGAAACAGTACCGGCCGTCTCGATGGCCGACCTCCACCGGTCGGCGGCCGAGGTCGTCCGATCGAGGCCGGTACCTGGAGCAGGCCCCCGCTGCCGCGCCCGGCGCCACCGTCCGGTCACCCGCGGGTCAAGTGCTGTTCACCCGCTGCCGCTACCCCTGCTTGTCGGACCACTGCCCGAGGTCCGACATCGGAGGACCCATGAACACCCGCGCCGCGCTCTCCTGCGTCGCCGTCGCTGCCATCGCCTCGCTGATGGTCGCGGTACCGGCGCACGCCGACGACGACACCAACCTCTACAGCAGCAAGCAGCCCTACATCGCACCCAGCAAGTCGGACATCCACGCCTACTCGCCGGCGCCGACCGGCTACGCACCCGTCGCCACGGAGTCGGTCGCCCGACACGGATCCCGGGGGCTCTCCGCCTACAAGTACGACGCGCTGCTGCACCGTCTCGCCGCAACCGCACAGGCCGAGAACGGGTTCCTGACGCCGGAGATCGGGAAGCGCTTCTCCGCGGACCTGGATGCCATCGCCGCCGCCAACGTCGCGAACGGCTACGGCATGCTCACCGGCCAGGGCGCAGCCCAGCACCGCGGCATCGGAGCCCGAGCCGCGCAGCGCAACGCGCCACTCTTCGCCGAAGCGGCACGATCGGGCGGACGTGTCGTCGCCGAGACATCGGGTGAAGCCCGCGCCACAGCGTCAGGCGAGAACTTCCTGAAGGGCTTCGGGCTCACGGGAGTCACGCTCGAGCCGCGCCCGGACCTGCTCTACTTCCACGAGGTCGAGAACCCGGACGGCACCGAGAAGGCCGTGGGCTCCCCCGAGCGCGAGCGCGCCCAGGCCTACGAGGACTACATCACCGAACAGACCGGCGACGGCGGCACGATCGCGGCGGCCTTGCACTACATCGAGGCGAAGCCGCGATCGGTCCAGGCGGCGGACGACGTGCTCTCCGGCATCTTCACGCCCGAGTTCATCGCCGCGATCGGCACGGACAAGGCGCACACCTGGTACAACACCGCCGACGGTTCCAAGGGCGGCGCGGTGACGTGCGCACCCGGCGCTGACACGAAGGCCGATCCCGATGCCTGCGGCGATCCGAAGAAGTCGATCAAGACCGCCGTCGATGCGGCGATGGCGCTGTACAACCTGTACATCATCGCGGCCGACATGCAAGAGGAGAACGTCGCTCCGCACCGGTTCGACTTCGCGCAGTACTTCGCGGGTCGGCCGGCGGATGCTGAGTGGTTCGCGTACCTGCTCGACGCCGAGGACTTCTACGAGAAGGGCCCGAGCCTCGCCGGGCATGACGAGACCTACTCGATCGCCAAGCCCCTGCTCGACGACTTCTTCTCCACGATCGACGCCCGCGCCGCTGGTGGCAACGTGGTCGCGACCTTCCGCTTCGCGCACGCCGAGACGATCATCCCGTTCGCTGCGCTGCTGCGTCTGCCGGGATCCACCGTGGCCGCGCCCGACAACGCCGCTCCGAAATCGGACGCCGACGTCTACGACGACGCCACCAATCCGTGGCGCGGCTCCGAGGTGACGCCGATGGCCGCGAACGTGCAGTGGGACGTCGTGTCGCGAGCGGGCATCGACCCGGTTACACGAGCGGCCTACACCCCGCTCGTGCGCATGCTCTACAACGAGCGGGAGATCGCCTTCGCCTCTGGATGCCGTGCGGTCGCCCCAGGGTCGCACTGGGTCAAGGAGACCGAGCTCAAGCGGTGCCTCACCGGCACGGCGATGACCGAGAGCCCGCTGATCACCGAAGCCGCGCCTGCGCCGACGCCGACCCCGACCGTGACGCCCGCTGCTGCGCCCACGCCGACCTCGATCGCGACACCAGCGGCTCAGGGCGCCGGCACACCGACGACCGGGGCGAGGGGCACGCTGGCCGCGACCGGAGCGCAGTCGCCGCTCGAACCGGCGTTGCTCGCGACACTGTTCCTCTTGGCCGGTGCCGGAACCCTCGTGCTGCGTCGCGCACGTCGTCACACTGAGTGACACCGAGTGACCCCGATGCGGAGTGGCGGCTGCGCGAGACCGCCGCTCCGCCGTGCCGCACCCGCCCGGAAGACGCCACCAGCCCGACTGTGAGCAGGGCATGCGGGTGCGGAGCACCGGGGGTCCCGGTACTCCGCACCCGTTCAGCGGGTCGTCGTCAGTGGCGGCGCCGCAGGGTCATCGTCCCGAGGCCGGCCAGGAGCAGCAGCAGTGCCGCGAGGGCCGGGAGGACCGGACGGTCCGCTCCCGTGTAGGCGAGCGTGCCGGCGGTGCCGGTGGTGCCGGTGGCCGTGCGGGTCGTGCTGACCCCGCTGCCCGTCGCCGTCGTGACGACCGGGGTGGCAGCGGAGCGGGTGGTGACCGCCGCCGCCGGGGTGACCAGCGCGGCCGGGGTGGTGACCGGGGTGGTGGTGCCGGGGTTCGTCCCCGTCGCCGGGGTGACTCCGGTAGCGGGATCCGTGGTGCCCGGGTCCGTCGTGCCCGGCGTGGTCGTGCCCGGCGTCGTCGTACCCGGCGTCGTCGTACCCGGCGTCGTCGTACCCGGCGTCGTCGTGCCCGGCGTCGTCGTGCCCGGCGTCGTCGTGCCCGGCGTCGTCGTCCCCGGCGTCGTCGTCCCCGGGGTGCTGCTGGAACCGTCGCCGATGACGCCGATGCCGTTCCCGCCGATGGTGACCGGGATGGTGATCACGGGGATGACCTGGGTACCGGAGCCGATGCCGCCTTCGCCGGAGGTCGTCCCTCCACCGACGGGCGTGCTGCCGGTGCCCGTGCCGGTGGTCGAACCGCCGGTGCTCGTGCCGTCACCGATCACGCCGATGCCGTTCCCACCGATCGTGACCGGGATGTCGATCACCGGGATGACCTGCGTCCCGGAGCCGACACCGTCCTCTCCCGAGGTCGTCCCGCCCGAGACCGGCGCGCTGCCGGTGCCCGTGCCGGCGCCGGTGGTCGAACCGCCGGTGCTGGCGCCGTCACCGATCACGCCGATGCCGTTCCCACCGATCGTCACCGGGACCGACACCACGGGAGCGACCTCCGTGCCGGAACCGACACCGTCCTCCCCGGAGGTCGTCCCGCCCGAGACCGGCGCGCTGCCGGTGCCCGTGCCGGCGCCGGTGG